>JBKPMI010000493.1:0-2591 GCA_046732075.1 Acidobacteriota bacterium
CGCCGACCCGGAAGCCGCCCCGGTTCCAGGTCTGCCGCAGCTTCGCCGGCGGGATGGGGAAGAGGTGAAGATCCTTCTGCTCGGTGGCCGGTCCGGACTCCTCGATCGGACCGATGCCGTCGAAGATCCACATGCCGCGGCCGGGTGACGCGACGACGAGGTCGTGAGAAGAGGCGACGAACTTGAGATCCCACACCGGCACGCTCGGGAATTCGACGGGCAGCCTCTCCCAGCTGCGGCCGCCGTCGCTCGAATAGCGGAGGCCGTCGTCGATGCCGACGACGAGAAACCCTCTCTTGTTCGGGTTCTCGCGCACGACGTAGGCCGTGCCGTCCGCCGGAAGCCCTTTCGAGAGATTCGTCCACGTCTTCCCGAAGTCGGTCGTTCCATAGACGTAGGGCCGGCGGTCGCCGAGCATGTGCGCGTCGTAGACGAGGTGCGCCGATCCCGCGTCGATGGGGGAGGGGTCGATCTGGTAGACCCGCGCCCAATCCGGCGCTCCTTTCGGCGAGACGTTCGTCCAGTTCCCTCCGCCGTCTCTCGTCACGTGCACGAGGCCGTCATCGGAGCCTGCCCACATCACCTTCGGATCGATCGGTGAAATGGCGAGAGAGAGGAGCGTGCCGTAGGTCTCGGCGCCGGAAAGGTCGAGGTGGACGGGGCCGCCCGACGCTTTCTGTTTGTCCTTGTCATTGCGGGTCAGGTCGGGGCTCGCGACGGTCCACCGGAGGCCGCCGTCGGTCGATTTGAAGACGACGTTTCCGCCGACGTACACCTCGTTGGCGTCGGTCGCCGACACCGCGATCGGCGTCGTCCAGTTGAATCGGTACTTGAGATCGGCGGGCGGCATTTCGCCCGCGCCCGAAAGATAGGGACGGATGTTGCGCGAGATCTTCGTGCGGCGGTCGAACCGCGAGACGTTTCCGTTCTGGGAGTCGGCGTAGATCACGTTGGGATCCGAGGGAGCGGGCACGACCCACTCCCCGTCGCCTCCCGCCACGACGAACCAGTCGGCGTCGGAGACGCCGCCGCGGGCGAGCGAGTTGGAGGCGCCGCACCAGCCGTTGTTGTCCTGGAGCCCGCCGCACACGGTGTACGGTGAATCCGAGCCGACGGCTACCTGGTAGAACTGGCCGAGAGGCAGGTCGAACGAGCGCCACGTTTTCCCGCCGTCGCTCGAGGCGAGCGCGAAGCCGTCGTTGCCCTGGAGGATCCGGTCCGGGTTCTTCGGATCGATCCAGAGGGCGTGATAGTCCGGATGGATCCGCCGGTTGTTGGTCTGGAATGTCTTGCCGCCGTCGATCGACGTCACGAGGTTGAACGAGCCGAAGTAGAGCTTGTTCTCGTCTGCGGGAGAGACCGCGATGACCGAGAAGTACCACGGGCGGACGTTGATCAGGCGCGTATCGCCGAGCTTCTCCCACTTCTCGCCGAGATCCTTCGACTCGAAGAGCGTCCCCTTCTTCGAGTGGATCAGCGCGTAGACGTGGTTCCCGTTGGAGGGGGCGAATGCGACCGAGATGCGCCCGAGCGGACCGTCCGGCATGTCCTTCTCGAGCCTCTTCCACGTCGTTCCGCCGTCGGTCGACTTCCAGAGTCCGCTTCCGGGCCCGCCTCCGACGAACTCCCACGGGAAGCGCCGGAACTGCCACATTCCCGCGACGAGCACCCGGGAGTTGCCCGGCTGCATCGCGAGGTCCGAGGCTCCGGTCTCCGCATCGACGAAGAGGACTTTCTTCCACGTCTCTCCGCCGTCGGTCGTGCGAAAGATCCCGCGCTCCGCGTTCGGCTTCCAGACGTTGCCGAGCACCGCGACGTAGACGGTGTCCGGATTGCCCGGGTCGATCAGGATCCGCGAGATCTGACCTGCGTCGGCGAGCCCCATGAACCGCCAGCTCGCGCCGGCGTCGGGAGAGAAGTAAACGCCGTGCCCGTCGATGACGTTGTTGCGGGGGTTCGCTTCGCCCGTGCCCACCCAGACGAGATTCGGGTTGGACGGCGCGACGGCGACGGCGCCGATCGAGGGAGGGTACTTTTCGAAGATCGGTTTGAACGACACCCCGCCGTCGACCGTCTTCCAGACGCCGCCCGATGCCGAGCCGATGTAGATCACGTTCGAGTTTCCCGGGATTCCGGCGATCGCCGTGATGCGCCCGCCGCCGGCGGCCGGACCGAGGTTGCGGAACTTGAAGCCGCGTTGCGGTCCGGTGGTTTCTTCCTCGCTTTTCGTCTCTTCCGGCGGGGCTTTGACGGCGGCGCTCTTTTCGGATGCCGGCGGTTTCTTCGGGGGTTCCGCGGCGGATGCGGTGGCCGCGAGCGAGAGGCAGACGAGCCCGACGAGCGCGCTTCTTGAGGTCTTCATCTTTCTCCTCTGATCGATCGGATTATTTCGCGCCGGGAAAGCCCGCGACAGGTACGTTGTGGCGAAAGCAATGGTGGAGCTGAACGGGATCGAACCGTCGTCGCCGCCTTCGGCGCCGAGCGGACGGCGTCGAGCCTTTCTGTCGCGGGGGGGGGGGGGGGGGGCCCCCCCCCCCCCCCCGCGGGGGGGGGCGGGGGGGGGGAGCGTTAATTTTTGTTTGGGGGGCAAG
>JBKPMI010000494.1:0-10235 GCA_046732075.1 Acidobacteriota bacterium
TCGAGGGCCCGCGGCGGGATGTGGAGCCCGCCCGCGACGCCGGCGGACGTGCAGCACGACGACGTCACGTAGGGGAATGTTCCAGCGGAGAGGTCGAGCATCGCGCCGTGCGCGCCTTCGGCCAGGAGCGTTCCGCCCTTGCGGAGGTGGTCGCGGAGGTAGCGGCCGGTGTCCGCGACGTAGGAGCGCAGCTTCTCGCCGCTCGCGAGGAGCGCCGCGAGGACCCGGTCCGGCGCGGGGACGTCCGCGACACCCAGGGAAGTCAGCACTTTCCCGGTCTCGGCGAACGCACCGTCGATCCGTCGCGCCAGGATCTCCGGCCGCGAGAGGTCCGCCACGCGCACCGCCTTGCGGGAGGCGAGCGCCTCGTACGCCGGGCCGATCCCGCGCAGCGTCGTGCCGAGCTTGCCGGCGCCCGCGGCCTTCTCCCGTCCGGCATCGAGCAGCCGGTGCCAGGGCAGAATCACGGTCGCCCGATCGGAGAGGAGAAGGTTCCCGGCCACGCGGACTCCCGCCTCCTCGACCGACGCGATCTCTAAAAGGAGAGCGTCGGGGTCCACGACGACGCCGGGACCGATGACCGACGTCGTCCCGCGTACCACCCCCGCCGGAAGAAGGTGGAGCGCGAAGTGCCGGTCGCCGAACTTGACCGTGTGTCCGGCGTTGTGGCCTCCGTGGTACCGGGCGACGACCTCGAATCGGTCGGCGAGGAGGTCGACGACCTTTCCCTTGCCCTCGTCCCCGTACTGGCCGCCCAGGACCGCCGCGACTTTCACGGGGGGAAAGGTATCAGCTCACTGCTGATAGCTTCATGCCGTGAAACGCCTCGTCCTGACGGGCAGCGGAATGATGCTCGACGACCTGGACGCCATCGCGGAGCGCCGGGTCCGGGTCGAGCTCTCGCCGGCGGCCCGCCGGGCGATGACCGCGTCCCGCCGGACGGTCGAGCGGGCCGTGGCGAAAGGGGAGCGGATCTACGGGATCACGACGGGTTTCGGCCGCTTTGCGGACGTCGCGATCCCGCCGGACCAGCTGACCGAGCTCCAGCGCAACCTGGTCCGCAGCCATGCCGCCGGCGTGGGGAACCTGCTGCCGGACGGCGCGGTGCGCGCGATGATGGCGCTTCGCGCGAACGCGCTCGCGAGCGGGCGCTCCGGCATCCGGGTGGCGACCGTCCAGACGCTCCTCGACATGCTGCGCGCGGACATCCTCCCGGCCGTGCCGGAGAAGGGCTCCGTCGGCGCCTCCGGCGACCTCGCCCCGCTCGCGCACCTCGCGCTCGCTTTGATCGGCGAGGGCAGCGTCCGACGCAGCGGCCATACCGTTCCGGCGACCCGCGCGTTCCGGGACGCGAAACTGCGGCCGGCGACTCTCGCGGCAAAGGAGGGGCTCGCGCTCGTCAACGGCGTCCAGATGTCCGTGGCGGTCGGCGGTCTCGCGCTCTCGCGCGCGATCCGCCTGGCGCGCGTGGCCGACCTCGCCGGAGCCGCGTCGGTGGACGCGGCGCGGGGATCCGACGCCGCCTTCGACCCGCGGGTGATCGGGGCGCGACCCCATCCCGGAGCGGTCGCGAGCGCGCGCAACCTGAGGAAGGTACTCGAGGGCAGCGCGATCCGGGAGTCGCACCGGGGCTGCGGCAAGGTCCAGGACAACTACGCGCTGCGGTGCATGCCGCAGGTTCACGGCGCCGCGCGGGACGCCTTCGCGCACGCGCGAGAGGTCCTCGAGCGCGAGATGAACAGCGCGACGGACAACCCCCTCGTCTTCGCGGAGAAAGGGGACGTCGTCTCGGGCGGCAACTTCCACGGCGCGCCGGTGGGCCTCGTCCTCGACTACGCGGGGATCGCGGCGGCGGACCTCTCGTCGATCTCGGAGCGACGGATCGAGAAGCTGGTGAACCCCGCGCTGTCCGACCTCCCGGCGTTCCTGGTCGAGCAGGGCGGACTGCACTCCGGTCTCATGATGGCGCAGGTGACCGCAGCCGCGCTCGTCTCCGAGAACAAAACGCTCGCTCACCCCGCATCGGTGGACTCGATCCCCACGTCCGCGGCGCGCGAGGACCACGTCTCGATGTCCCCGATCGCCGCCCGGAAGCTCGCGGCCATCGTCGAGAACCTGGCGCTCGTACTGGCGATCGAGCTCGTGGTCGCGTTCCAGGCCATGGAATTTCTCCGGCCCCTCACGTCGTCCCGTCCGATCGAGACCCTGCGCCGCGCCTTCCGCCGCGCGGTGCGCCCGTGGACCTCGGACCGCGAGCTCGCGCCCGACCTCGCGGCAGCGCGGGCGTTCGTCGACGGCGAGGCGATGACCCGTCTCGTGGCGACGCTCGCGTAGAATTCTCCCGTGCCGGACGTCGCATCGGGCTCCCGCGTCGTCCGCGCGGCCCGGGGGACCGAGCTCCGCTGTCGAGGCTGGGCCCAGGAAGCCGCGCTGCGGATGCTCGAGAACAACCTCGACCCCGAGGTCGCCGAGAAACCGGACGAGCTCATCGTCTACGGCGGCACCGGAAAGGCCGCCCGGAGCTGGGAGGCGTTCGACACGATCGTCGCGACGCTGAAGCGCCTCTCGGCCCGGGAAACGCTGCTCGTCCAGTCCGGCAAGCCCGTGGGCGTTTTCGAGACGCACGAGGACGCGCCGCGGGTCCTGATCTCCAACGCGATGCTCGTGCCGGCGTGGGCCACCGGGGACGAGTTCCGCCGTCTCGAGGCGATGGGCCTGACGATGTACGGCCAGATGACGGCGGGCTCCTGGATCTACATCGGGACGCAGGGGATTCTCCAGGGAACGTTCGAGACGTTCGCCGCCGCCGCCGAGAAGGAATTCGGCGGCGACCTCTCCGGACGGCTCGTCGTCACGGCGGGGCTGGGCGGGATGGGAGGAGCGCAGCCGCTCGCGGCGACGATGAATGGGGCATCCGCGCTCATTGCGGAGGTCGACGGTCACCGGATCGACCGGCGGCTCGAGACGCGCTACCTCGACCGGCGCGAGGACGGGCTCGACCGGGCGATCGACCTGGCGCTCGCAGCGCGCGAGCGGCGCGAGGCGATCTCGATCGGCGTGCGGGTCAACGCGGTCGAGCTCCTCGAGCGGCTGATCGAGCGGGAGATCGTTCCGGATCTCGTCACGGACCAGACCTCCGCGCACGACGAGCTCGAGGGCTACGTTCCCACGGTGCGCGCGGACGAGGACCCGACGGACCTGCGGCGGCGCGACCCCGGCGAGTACGTGCGCCGCTCGTACGCGACGATGGCCGCCCACGTGCGCGCGCTGCTCGAGATGAAGCGCCGCGGGGCCGTGGTGTTCGACTACGGAAACAACCTGCGCGGCCAGGCGAAAAAGGCGGGCGTGGAGAACGCCTTCGAGATCGGCGGGTTCGTGCCGCTCTACATCCGACCGCTTTTCTGCGAGGGGAAGGGGCCCTTCCGCTGGGCCGCGCTCTCCGGCGATCCCGAGGACATCCACGTCACGGACCGGGCCCTGACCGCGCTCTTTCCGGCCAACGCCGCGCTCGCTCGCTGGCTGCGCCTCGCGGCGGAGCGCGTCGCTTTCCAGGGACTGCCGGCCCGGATCTGCTGGCTCGGGTACGGCGAGCGGGCCCGGGCGGGCGTCCTCTTCAACGACCTCGTCCGGCAGGGCCGGATCCGCGCGCCGATCGTCATCGGGCGGGATCACCTCGACGCGGGCTCGGTGGCGTCGCCCAACCGGGAGACCGAGGGAATGCGCGACGGCTCCGACGCCATCGCCGACTGGCCGATCCTGAACGCGCTCGTCAACACGGCGTGCGGCGCGACGTGGGTTTCGGTGCACCACGGCGGAGGCGTCGGAATCGGATACTCCATCCACGCCGGGATGGTGGCCTTGGCCGACGGGACCGATGCCGCGGAGCGGCGACTTCGCCGCGTGCTGACGGCCGATCCCGGCACGGGGGTCATGCGGCACGCGGATGCGGGCTACCCGGAGGCGATCGCCGCCGCGCGGGAGCGCGGTGTGGATCTGCCTTCTCTCCGGTGATCCGCCGGCTCCGCGTTCCCATTGCGGCGACGCTCCTCGCGACGCCGCTCCTCCTCTTCCTCTGGGGACGGATTCCCTTCCCGCGTCCGCCCGGGACCGCCGAGCCCCCCGCCGCATTGCGCCGCGCATTCGCGAGCGCGGTCGCCGAGCTCGGCCGGCGCGCGGCCGACTTCCAGTCCCAGCGCGACGTCGCCCGGTCGCTGGAGGGGGGTGGCGTAGCGGTCAATCGCCTCGGGCTGTTCACGGCGGCGGGCCACGCCCTCGCGGCAGCGCCCCCCGGATCCGGCCTCGCGCTGACGGACCCGGCCGGCACCGTCCACGCGTGGTGGGGGGACGCGCCGCCCATTTCGGGGCTCGAGTTCTCGCCCGCAAACGTCGCGGTGCGATGGTCGGCCACTCGCTTCGTCGTCGTCGAGCGCAAGCCAGTGGGCGCGACCGGGTTCTCGGGGCTGGTCTACTCCTCGCGGTCTTTTCCCGTGTCCGCGCCCGACTTTGCGGCCTCGCTCGGACTCCGCGGCGCCGTCGCGGACTGGCGGCCGGCCGCGAGCGGAGGAGCGCCCCTCCTGACCGACGCGAGCGGCGTCGTGCAGGTGACCGCGCGGCGCGGACCTCCCGCGTCGACTTGGCCGGTGTCGCGGAACCTCGCGTTCGGCCTCGCGCTCGCGGTCGCCGCGAGCTGCGCGGGGAGGATGAACGACCGCATCCGCATGGGAATCGCCCTCGCAATCGCATTCCTCGCGGTCGAGGCGCGCTTCGGGACGATCCTTTCCCTGGAGACGCCGATCGTGGCGGCGCTCGCGCTCGGATGGGCCGTCCTTCCACTCGCGCTGCCGACGCCGGCCGGTTCGCCGACCCCGGGCGAGCGGCGTTTCGGCGTCGTCGACGGATTCGTGCTCCTCGCCGTCGCGATCTTCGCGGCGACGGGGCTGGAGACGCCCGACCTGGGGTCCGGCCTCGGCCGCTCGCTGATCGCATTGCCGCGCATCGGCGGCCTGACCGCCCTTCTGCTGACGGCGCTGTCGCTCGCCGCATCCGGCCGGGGTCCCGCGTCGCGCGGTCGGACGTGGACGACGGCGGCGTTCGTCTTCACCACGGCTGCAATTGCCGGAGGCCTGACCGTCCTCGGCGGCGGCAACGCCTCCGCCGTGGCAGTGTTCGCGGCGGCTGCCCTCGCGTTCGAGCTCTGGCGCCGCGCGGTGCTCGCGGCGCGCGCCGAGCACGGGTTCGCGGTGCCGCGCCTGCTCGTCGGCACGACCCTCCTCGTCGTCCTCGTCGCGGCGCCGCTGCGCGAACAGGATCGGGTGCGCGACGCCTACCGCACGGCGGGCGCGATCCGGCTGCCGGACCCGTCGCACGCGTCGGCCGGCGCGGTGCTCGCGGCTCACCTCGCAGTCGAGCGGCTCGGCCGGATCGATCTGGCCAACGAGCTGCCCGCGCCGCTCGGCGAGACCGACCTTTCCGACCTCGCCTACCGGCTGTGGCGAGAGGGCGAGAGGCGCGTCCAGCAGCCTCCGCTCATGACGTACGAAATCTTCGACGGCACGGGCGAATCCCGAAGCCGCTTCTCGCTCATCCCGGAGGCGGAGGCCACGGCCCCCGACGTCCGACCGAGCGAGACGCGCATCGAACGCCACCGCGTCGCGATCCTCCGGCGCTCCGTGCCCCTGGCGTATGCGGGGGCGCCGTGGGGCCACGTCAACCTCGAGGTCGCCGACTGGCCGAGCTGGGACCCGCTCCCGCCCCGAATCGACGTCTATCGCCGCCTGGTGCTCGGGGCCGCGCCCGGCGACGGCGAGGGAGCAGTCGAGCCGCGCCCCTTCCTCGCGTCGTACGCGCCGGACGGATCGCCGCGCGAGGAGGGACCGCCTCTCCCCGACGCGGCGATGGAAAAGCTGCGTCACGGTTCGGGCCCGATCCGCGTCCGTCTCCGTTACCGGGGTAACGAGCTCGTCGGCGAGGTGCGGAGCCTGCTCGAGGGATTCCTCCTCGTCGCGATCCCGACGCCCGATCTCTTCGGCCGCGCGCTCACGGCCGCGCTCCTCGTGCCCGGCATCCTTGCTCTCTGCCTCTTCGCCGGATTCCTGCTGGTCTGGCGGTTCGCCGCGACGCCGGGCGCGGCCCGGCGGGACATTCTCCCGCGCGGGCTGCGCACCTTCCGCGGACGGCTGGTCGGTCTCTTCGTCGTGGGGGCGATGATCCCGCTCCTCGCCGTGACCTTCTTCCTGAGGTCCGCGATCGAGACGCGGTCGATCGCGGAGACGCTCGATCACGCGCGAGTGGGTCTCGAGACCGCACGCCGGATTCTCGACGACTACCTTCCCTCCGCGGCGGCGGGACGGGGAAGGCTGGGACTCCTGGACGATTCGCTGCTCGGCTGGATCGCGAACGCCGTGGGATACGACCTCTCGGTCTACGCGCCGGACGGCCGGTTGATCTCGACGTCGCGCCGGGACCTGTATGACGCGGGGCTTCTCCCGGACCGGGTTCCCGCGTCGATCTACCGCGCGATCGGCCTCTCCGGCGCGCGGCAGCAGATCGGCTCCCGGATCGTGGGGGGCCGACGGTTCGAGGAGATGACGACCGCGCTGACCGCGGTTCCCGGGGTCCCCGGCGTCCGCAGCCCCGGGCTCCTCTCCCTGCTGCTGCTCCCGCAGCAGCGCGTGGCCGAGGCCGAGGCCGCGCAGCTGACCGCGGCCGTCTCCGCGTTCAGCCTCCTCGTCTTCCTCTTCTCGGCCGCGGTCGCGGGAAGAATCGCGCTCCGCGTCGCACGCCCGGTCGCCGACCTCGTCGAAGGAACGCGCGCGGTCGCTCGCGGCAACTTCGCGCCGCAACTGGAGGAGCCGCCGGACGAAGAGCTGAAGGAGCTGGTGCGGGCCTTTCTCTCGATGTCGCGGAGCCTGAAGGAACAGACCGACGCGCTGTCGCGCGAGAAGGAGCGGCTGGCGACACTTCTCGCACACTTGACCGCCGGCGTCGTCGCCTACCGCTCCGACGGCTCGGTGGTGCTCGCCAACCCGGCGGCCGCTGCGCTCGGAGCGGGGCGCGTGGACGGGACGACGCTCGACGACGTGTTCCCGGGGGAAGTGATGGCCGAGGTGCGACGGCTCCTGACCGGATTCGCCCAGGCGTCGGTCGCCGCGGAAGTCGAGCCGCGCTCCGGCGAGCGGTGGCGCATCGTGACGGTCCCTCTGCCCGTAGGGGGCGAAGGCGTCCGGATGGCCGTCATCGAGGACGTCTCGGATGTCGTCCGGTCGAACCGGCTGGAGGCATGGGCCGAAATGGCGCGCATCATTGCGCACGAGATCAAGAACCCACTGACTCCGATCCGCCTCTCGGTCGAGCACCTGCGCGAGGTCTGGCGGCGGAGCGGCGGCGCGACACCGGAGTTCGAGCGGGTCCTGGAGGAGTGCGTTACGAACGTTCTGAAGCAGACGGACGAGCTGAAACACGCGGCCTCGGAGTTCTCGGACTACGCGCGGCTGCCGAGGCCCGAGATCGGGGCCACCGACGTTGCGCGGGTAGTCCGGGATTCCGCCGCGTCCTTCTCGGCGGCCCCCGGAGTTCGCTGGTCGATTCGGGCGGAGCCGGGAGTCCTCGCCGAAGCGGATCCCCGCCTGCTCTCCCGCGTCCTCTCCAACCTGATCGGGAACGCGGTCGACGCACTGTCCGGAGCGCCCGGCGAGATCGGCATCTCGGTCGAGAAGGAGGACGGGCGGGTCGTGGTGACGGTGGAGGATTCGGGACCGGGAGTTCCTTCGCGCATCCTGCCGCGACTCTTCGACCCGTACTTCTCGGCGAAGAGCGGGGGGACCGGCCTGGGCCTCGCGATCGCGAAAAAGATCGTGGAAGAGCACGGCGGCGCGATCACCGCGGAAAACCGGCGAGGAGGCGGATTCCGGGTCCGCTTCGACCTGCCGCCCGCGGCCGCCGAGCGCCCGGCGCCGGCGGTGACCGGATGAGGCGTTTCCGGCGCGGAGCTCTCGTCGTCGTGGTCCTCGCAGCAGCCGGGGCAGCCGGCTGCCGGAAGGCCGCCGGACCCAGGCCGCCCGCGCCGCTGCACGGCAACGCCGTGTGGTTCGCGGACGGGATCGCGGGCGACGACGCCGCCATCGAGGAGTCCCTCCTGCGGTTCCGGTGCGCGGCCGTCTTTCTGCCGGCGCGCCGGGTCGCCGACGCCGGCGCCGCCTGGTCCGGCCTCGATGCTCCGGCCCCGCCGAAACCGTTCGCCCGGATACCGGTGATCCTGGTCATCGGCGCGGACGCAGACCCGCTCGCCGGCCGCTCCGACAACGAGCGGAAGAGGTTCGGCTCCTTCCTCGCCGGAGAGATCTCCTCGGTGCTCGCGCGGGGGGCGGCGTTCGGGACGGTCCGGGGCGTTCACCTGGACATTCCTTTTTCGGCGGACACCGCGGCCGCTCATGCGGACGCGCTCCGCGACGCGCGCTCGCGCGTGTGGTCGCGCGACCTCGCGCGGAGGGGCAAGGCGCCGCCGCTCCCGGCCGAGCAGACGCCGATCAGCTGGTCGCTCCGGCAACCTCTGCCGGCCGATGAAAAGGAGCGCGAGGCGGTCGCGAAGTTCCTCTCCCGGACCGACGGCCTCGTTGCGTTCGTCTTCGGAGAGCACGACGCGGCCGATCCCGCCCAGGCGGATTCGCTCGGGAAGCCGTGGTGGGCGGCCTACGAGTCCTCGGGCGGCGGCCGCGTACGGCGGGCGTCGGGCGAAGTCGCGAACGTCGTCGACGAGGGCGCTCTCGACCGCCTCACCAACGATCCGCGCATGGAGTTGCTCCAGGAGCTTCCGTGGAACGAGGGGAAGGGCTGGGCGTTCTCGCTGCGGGCGCGGCGCGGCCTGGAGACCGACGGCGCGTCCGTGGCGGCGGGGGACTCGGTCGCGTTCCAGATGCCCTCGCTCGCCGACATGGTCGCGCGTTTCCCGGAGGACGCGGCGCGCCGCCGCTTCCACCGGGGTCGCGTCGTCGTCTTCCGCGGTCACTCCGACGCGCGCCGCCAGTTCTCGACGACGGCGCTCGAAGACGTTGTTCTCGGACGGCCGTCCGTTCCGAAGCTGCGTCTCTGGACGGAGTCCGAGGGAGGCGGCCTGCTGCGCGTGGGAGGCGAGAACGCCGCGCCACACGGCTCGGTGGTCTCGCAGATCCAGAACTGGGTCGAGGTGGACGTCGCACCGGCGCGAGTATGGGACGTCGAGACCGGCGGCTTCGAGCGCTGGGAGGCCCATGACGACCACGATCGTCCGGTGACGCCGGGTCGTGCGAGCCGCGTCCGGCTCTACGAGACGTTCATCGCCCCGCTCGAGCGCTTCGAGCCGGCGCGGCTGCGGCTCCGGGGGAGCGCACCCTCACCGTGCTGTCGGATCCGGACGCACTTCGTGCCGGCGACGGGGGGCGAGGTCGTGACGGACTGGGCCCTGCCCGGGACCGGAGGAGCGACGCCGGCCGCTAGGCCCTGACGGCCGCGCGCTGCCGCCGGTCGCGGATCACGGAGACGGCCTTCCCGACCGGGCCGGAAGCGGCGAAGAGAAGCGCGAGCGCGAGGAGCGTCATCGCCGGCCGGTACGCCACGACCGCGAAAACGAGCGCGATCACCGGCAGGATCCACGCCCGCCGCTGCCGCCGCAGGTCGAGGTCCTTGAACGAGCGGTACTTGAGGGTCGAGATCATGAGATACGACAGGATCACCGTCAGCACGAGCAGTCCCGCCATCCAGAACGGCGACTGGAGCCGCTCCGGCGTCGCGAGCACGAGGGTCGAGATGGTTCCCGCGGCCGCCGGAATCGGAAGGCCGATGAAGTACTTCTTGTCCGCCACCCGGGTCTGGATGTTGAAACGGGCGAGCCGCATCGAGCCGCAGACGACGAAGAGAAACGACGCCATCCAACCGAGGCGATGGAAGTCCGCGAGGCCCCAGGAGTAGGCGAGCACCGCCGGCGCGACCCCGAAGGAGACCAGGTCGGCGAGCGAGTCGTACTCCTCGCCGAAGCGCGACGCGGAGTTGGTAAGGCGCGCGATGCGGCCGTCCAGCATGTCGAGAATCGCCGCGGCGATGATCAGGATCGCGGCCGTCTCAAAGGTTCCGCGGATCGAGCACCACACCGACAGGTATCCGCAGAAAAGGTTTCCCACGGTGAAGAGCGTGGGCAGGATGAAGAGGCCGCGCGAGAGGCGGTTGCGCGCGCGCGTGCGGAGGCGTTGACGGGGGGCTTCGGC
>JBKPMI010000495.1:0-11692 GCA_046732075.1 Acidobacteriota bacterium
GTTGTCCGTCGGCGGAGAGCCACCAGAGACGCGAGCCCTCGCGAAAGAGAGCGACCGCCCGCCGTTCAGCGATTCGGATCACGAGCCCGTCCGGGAGTCGCTTGGAGAGCGTCACGCGATCGACCCAGGGGTGGGCGCCAACCGCTCGCGCGATTCCCGCGAGGTCGAGCGTGACGACGTTCGCCGACCTCCAGGGAGCGACGGCGCGGAGAATTTCCTCGGTTCGCGCCCGATGGTTCCCGGAGACCTCGATGCGCTGGAGGGTGAAGAGCGACCCTCCGAAGAATCTCGCGAGCCCGATCGTCGCCGCCAGCGCGACGACCGCTGCGAGCGCGAGCTTCAGCGATCGCCGCGGCTTGCGCCGGCGCGGAACGACGGCGCCTTTGCGGAGGAAGGCCTTGCTCGGCCGGCCCTCGCGGCCGCCAACGGCGACGAACCGCGGCTCGCCCTTACTTTCCGGCATCCGCCGCCTTCCGGGCTCCCTCGCCCGCGAGGTACCCCTCGCCGAACCGGACGACGTCTCCGGCGCCCATCGTCAGGAGCAGATCGCCGGGCTTGAGCAACCGCTCCAGCCTCTCGATAACCCTTTTTTTATCAGCAATATAGACCAGATTCCGGTGTCCGGCTTCCTTCGCCGCCTGGACGACGATCTCGCCGGTCACGCCGGGCAGCGGCTTCTCCCGGGACGGGTAGACGTCCGTGACCAGGGCGACGTCGGCGCCCAGGAGGGCCCGTCCGAAATCCGCCGCGAAGTCTCGCGTGCGGGAGTAGAGGTGGGGCTGGAAGAGCGCGACGAGCCGGCGCTCGGGATACACCTGCCGGGCCGCCGCCAGGGTCGCCGCGAGCTCCGTCGGATGGTGCGCGTAGTCGTCGACCACGAGGACTCCGCCGCGCTCCCCCTTCTTCTCGAACCGGCGCACGACGCCGGTGAAGCCGGCGAGCGCCCGCGCGATGTCGGGAAACGGGATCAGGAGCTCGCGCCCCACCGCGATCGCGGCGAGGGCGTTGGCGACGTTGTGGCGGCCGGGCAGCGGGAGGAGGACCTCTCCCAGGAGTCCCGTCTCGGAGTCCCAGGCCTCGAAGCGGGTGCCCGCCGCCTCGAGCGCGATGTTCCGGGCCCGGAGGTGCGCCTGGGGAGACTCGCCGTACGTGACGACCCGCTTCTCGACGCGCGGCAGGACGGCCCCGACCCCCGGGTCGTCGAGGCACGCGATCACGGCGCCGTAGAAAGGGACGCGGTTCGCGAAGAGCACGAAGGCGTCGACGATCTCGGCGAAGTCGCGGTAGCAGTCGAGGTGATCCGCCTCCACGTTCGTGATGACCGCGACGTCCGGCGTCAGCTCCAGGAAGGAACGGTCGTACTCGTCCGCCTCGGCGACCAGGAAATCGCCCCGCCCCAGGCGCGCGTTCGTCCCGAGGATCCGGACCCGCCCGCCGACCACGATCGTCGGATCGAATCCCGCCTCGGTCAGGACCATCCCGACGAGGGACGTCGTGGTCGTCTTTCCGTGCGTGCCGGCGATCCCGATCCCCTGCTTCAGCCGCATGATCTGGCCGAGCATCTGGGCCCGCCGGATCACGGGGATGCCGCGCTCCCGGGCCGCGGCGACCTCCGGGTTCGAGTCGTCCACGGCCGACGAAATGACGACCAGGTCGACGTCCGCGAGGTGCGCCGCGTCGTGGCCGATCCGGATCTTTGCGCCGAGGCCCGCGAGCCGTTCGGTGTTCTCGCCCCGCTCCCGATCGCAGCCGGAGATGGTGAGCGGCGTCGAGAGGAGGAGGATTTCGGCCAGGCCGCTCATCCCGACGCCCCCGGCGCCCACGAAGTGGATGCGCCGCAGCTTCAGAAACCTCATCGGGTTCCCTCCGCCTCGAACAGGAGGTCGGCGAGCAGGCGGGCCGCGTCCGGGCGGGCGAAGGCCCGCGCGTTCTCGCCCATCTCGGCGAGCTTCCGCCGGTCGCCCAGGAGCCCGGTGACCGCCCGCCCGAGGGCCTCCGGCGAGAGCGCGGCCTCGTCGATTGCGACGGCAGCGCTGGCGGCCGAAAACACCCGGGCGTTTTCCGTCTGGTGGCCGTGCGTCGCCGACCCGAAGGGGACCAGGATGGCGGGCCGCCCGGCGGCCGCGAGCTCTCCGAGCGTCTGCGAGCCCGCGCGGGCGAGCACCAGGTCGGCCCAGGCGAGCTCCTCGTGGATCCGGGGAAGGAACGGAACGAGCCGCCATCCCGCGGGCACCTCCCCGTAACGGGAGCGTGTGTCGTCGAACTCCTTTTCGCCGGTCTGGTGAACCACCTCGAGGCCCTGCCCCGCGAGAGCGCCGGCGGCCGCGGCCATGGCCCGGTTCAAGACGCGGGAGCCCTGGCTCCCCCCGAAGACGAGGAGGCGGCGCGTGGTGGCCGCGACGTCGAGTGGCGGAACCGAGAAGAACTCGGGCCGCACCGGCGTCCCCGTGACCACCCCGGGGCGGGCGAGGCGCGAGTTGGCGGCGGCGATGCCGACCGCGGTCCGGGTCGCGAAACGGTTCAGGAACCGGTTGGCGACGCCCGGATAAGCGTTGGATTCGTGGATGAGCGTGGGCACGCCGAGGGATCGCGCCGCCGTGACCACCGGAACGGTCACGTAGCCGCCGACCCCGGCGACGGCCCGCGCGCGCCTCTCGGAGAGGAGGCGCCGCGCCTGGAAAAAGCCGGCCGGCAGCTCCGCCAGGGCCGCGATCTTCGCGGCCGCCGGTTTTCCCGCGAAGCCGGACGCGGAGACGAGCTCCAGCGGGAAGCCCGCCTGCGGGACGAGCTTGCCCTCCAGCCCGTGGCGGCTGCCGACGAAGAGGACCTCGGCCTCGGGACGGCGCGCGCGGATCTCCCGCGCGAGCGCGATCCCGGGGAACACGTGGCCACCCGTTCCGCCCGCCGCAATCACGTAGACACCCGGGGAATCAGTTCTCAGTCTCGGTTCTCAGTTCTCAGCTTCGGTTATGGGCTTCAGTTCTCGACCGTTCTTTCGACCTCGTGCTGCGAGACGTTCAGGATCAGGCCGGCCGCGATCCACGAGGCGACGAGCGATGATCCGCCGTACGAAACGAACGGCAGCGGAATTCCCTTCGTCGGCATGAGCGCGAGCACGACGGAAAGGTTCACCGCAGCCTGGACCACGATCATCGCGGTCGCCCCGGCGGCCAGGAGTCCGCCGAAGGCGTCCGGCGCCCGCCGCGCGGCCCGGAAACCCCGCCAGGCGACGACGCCGAAGCAGAGCACCACCGCCACGGACCCGATGAACCCGAGCTCCTCCCCCACGATCGCGAAGATGAAGTCGGTGTGCGGGTACGGCAGGAAGAAGAGCTTCTGCCGGCTCGCGCCGAGGCCGCTCCCGAAGAGACCGCCCGCTCCCACCGCGATCAGCGACTGCAGGGCCTGAAATCCCGCTCCCAGGGGATCCGCCTCGGGCCGCAGGAACGAGAGCAGGCGCGCGCGGCGATAGTCCGCGGCGAACGCGGCGATCGCCACCAGCGGGATCGCTGCGGCCCCCAGCAGAAGGAAGAGCTTCGCGCGAACGCCTGCAATCCAGAGCAGGACGCCCCCCAGCATTACGTAGCACGCGGCGGTGCCGAGGTCCGGTTCCAGCAGAACGATTCCGGCGGACGCGATCGTGAAGAACAGGACGGGCAGGATCGCCTTCTGGGGATCGTTCCACGCCAGCGTCTTGCGAGCGATCTGCGACGCCAGGAGGATGACGAGCGCGACCTTCAGGAATTCCGACGGCTGGAACATGACGGGTCCGACCGGGATCCAGCGCCGCGCCGCATTGATCGGAGGCTGGAGGAGGGCGAGCACGCAGAGAGCGAACGCCGCGCCGAACAGGACGTAGACGACCCATGGCCGGGCGAAGAGCCGGTAGTCCGTCCGCGAGACCAGGAGCGCCGCGATTCCTCCGACCACGAGGGCCGCGATCTGCTTGACGAGGTATTTGTACGGGCTGCCGGACGTCTCCGCGGACGACACCGCGGACGCGCTGTAGATCATGACGCAGCCGAAGAGCGACAGCGCGACGAGCGCCGTGAACAGGACCTTGTCGGTCGCGAGCTTACGAGCCATGTTTCCGCGTAAAACGCAAAACGTAAAACGTAAAACGACCGGTCACGGGTTTGCGCTCCTACTCTTTCCGTTTGACGTTTGACGTTTGACGTTTGACGAGCGTGGCGAAGTGCTTTCCCCGCTCCTCGAAATTCGCGTACTGGTCGAAGGAGGCGCACGCCGGCGAGAGGAGCACCGTGTCGCCGGGCCGCGCGAGCTCCGCCGCGCGCGCGACCGCAACCTCCATCGTTTCGCAGCTCTCGATTGGAGCGATTCCGGCGAGCGCGGCTTCGATCGACTGCGCCGCCTCACCGATCGTGAGAACCGCCCGCGCCGTCTTCGAGACGGGGGCCGCGAGCTTTTCGAAGTCGCCGTGCTTGTCCCGTCCACCGAGGATGAGGAGCACGCTCCCGGCAGGTCGCCCCTCGAGCGACTTCAACGTCGCGTCCACGTTCGTCCCCTTGGAGTCGTCGACCCACTTCACGCCGCCCGCCTCGGCGACGAGCTCCGTGCGGTGGGCCAGTCCCCGGAAGCCCGCGAGCGCGCTCTCGATGGCGGCGGGCGGAGCATCGAGACAGTCCGCCGCGGCGACCGCGGCGAGCGCATTCTCCAGGTTGTGCGCACCGGGCAGAGACAGCTTCCCGGCGGCGATCACGTCGCGCTTCTTTCCCCGCGCCTCCGAGACGATCCTTCCGTTCTCGAACCACGTTCCACCGGGCGCCGCGGCGAGCCGCGAGAACGGAACGCGCCGCGCACGGGTCCGGACGCCGCTCGCGACCGGGTCGTCCGCGTTGACGACCGCGAAGTCCTGGTCACGCTGGTTCTCGAAGACGCGCTCCTTCGCGGCCGCGTAGTCCTCGAAGTTCTCGTAACGGTCGAGGTGATCGGGGGTCACGTTCGTCAGGACCGCGACGTCCGGGCGGAAGCGCTCGATCCCCTCGAGCTGAAACGACGAGACCTCGCAGACGAAGTCGCGCGGGGTCGAGTCACCCAGAAATCCGGAAAGCGGCGCGCCGATGTTGCCGGCGAGGGCGACCGGGCGGTCGGCCGCGCGCAGCATCTCCGCGATCCAGGCGGTCGTCGTCGACTTGCCGTTGGTGCCGGTGATCGCGACCCAGCGGTTTCGGCCCCGGGCCTCGCCCTCCGCGATCCGCCAGGCGATCTCGATTTCGGACAGGACCGGAATCCCCCGCCGCCGGGCAGCCATGACCGCCGGGTGGGTCGGGGGCACTCCGGGAGAAAGGGCGAGCCACCCCGCGCCGTCCAGGAGCCGGGATCGGTCCGCATCCGGACCGAAAGAGAACCCGACGCCGCGCCGGCGAAACTCCGCGACCTCCGGGAACGCGCTCTCCGGCCGGTCGTCGGCGACCGAGACCCCGACGCCCCGTCCGACCAGGGCTTCGGTGAGAGCCCGGCCGCTCCGCGCGAAGCCGAGCACGGCGACGCGCGCCGGAAGAGTCGCCGTCTGAGCCGTGGCCGCGCTCATCGCAGTTTCAGGGTCGAAAGCGCCAGCACCGCGAAGAGAATCGACAGGATCCAGAAGCGGACGATGACGCGGGACTCGGGCCAGCCGGCGAGCTCGAAGTGATGGTGCAGCGGGGCCATCCGGAAGATCCGCTTTCCCGTCGACTTGAACGAGGCCACCTGCAGGATGACCGACAGCGCCTCCAGGACGAAGACGCCTCCGACGATCGCCAGCAGGATCTCCTGTTTGACCATGACCGCGACGGCCGCGAGCCCGGCGCCGAGCGGGAGCGCCCCGACGTCGCCCATGAAGACGTCCGCCGGATGCGAGTTGTACCAGAGGAATCCGAGCGACGCGCCGACGAGGGCTCCGCAGAACACGGAGAGCTCTCCGGCCTGCGGCACGAACGCGATCTGGAGGTAACGCGCGGCGACCGCGTTGCCGCTGACGTAGGCGAGGAGCGCGTAAGTCCCGGCCGCCACCCCGAACACGCCGATCGCGAGGCCGTCGAGACCGTCGGTCAGGTTGACCGCGTTCGATGCGCCGACGAGGACGAGCGCGACGAACGGGATGTAAACGGCGCCGAGGTCGATCACGAGCCGCTTGAAGAAGGGGAAGGTCACGATCGTCGAGAAAGTGCCGGCGGTCGCCCAGTGCTCGATTGCCCAGGCAGCGCCGAACGCCACCAGGAACTGCGGGATGAGCTTGCCCCGTCCGGTCAATCCCAGGCTCCGCCGCCGCGTGAACTTGACGAAGTCGTCGGCGAACCCCACGAGTCCGAATCCGGCGAGCGTCCCGAGAGCGATCCACACGAGCCGGTTGCGCAGGTCCATCCAGAGGAGCGTCGCCGAGATGACCGCGAGGAGGATGAGGATCCCTCCCATCGTCGGCGTGCCGGCCTTCGAGAGGTGCGACCGCGGACCGTCCTCGCGAACCGACTGCCCGATCTGGCGGCGCTTGAGTAACCGGATCGTCGGCCCGCCGAGTGCGAGCGCGAGCAGGAGGGCCGTGACCGCAGCCATCGCCGTGCGAAACGTGATGTACCGGAAGACGTTGAACGCCGGAAAGAACTTCGCGAGCGGATAGAGCCAGCGGTAGAGCATTCAGTGCACCGGCGCGGACGTGTCCGCCAACGCTTCCACCGCCCGGTCCAGTCCCACGGCGCGCGACCCCTTGAACAGCACGGCGTCGCCGGGCCGGAGCAATCGTTCGAGGAGCGAAACGGCCTCCTCCGGGGAGTCCACGAAGTCGACGGCCTCGCGGGAAAAGCCGGAGGTCACGGCTCCCTCGCCCAGGGAGCGCGCGAGAGATCCCACGCAGACGAGGCGATCCGCGTGCGCCGCCGCGTAGCGGCCGAGATTCCGATGCCAGCTCTCTTCGTCGGCGCCGAGCTCGCGCATGTCGCCCAGCACCGCGATGCGCCGCCTCGCGGAGAGACCCGCGAGCGTGTCGAGCGCGGCGCGGAGCGAGACCGGGTTCGCGTTGTAGGAGTCGTCGTAGAGGAGCGCGCCCGACGCGTGGCGGCGGAATTCCCCCCGGTGGGGAGATGGGCCCAGGCCCGGAGCCGCCGCCGCGCAGTCCTCGAGGGTCGCTCCCGCCGCCAGCGCGACCGCGGAGGCGGCGAGGAAGTTCACCGCCTGGTGCGCCCCGGGCAGCGGAAGCGTCACGGCGGTCTCGCCGGACGGCGCGCGCAGCCGGAATCGCGTTCCCGTCTCGAGCGTCTCGAAGCGGTCCGCGGTCACGTCCGCCGCGGCGGAACGGGCGAACCGAATCACCCGGCCGCGCCATCGGTCAGCGATCGCCGCGACCCGAGAGTCGTCGGCGTTCGCGACGAAGGTTCCGTCCGATCGGAGACCCTCCAGGATCTCGGCCTTCGCCTCGGCGACCTGGTCGATCGACTCGAAGTTGGCGAGGTGCGCGGGCGCCACGTTCGTGATCGCGGCGATCTCGGGGGTGAACGCACGCGACAGCCGGGACAGCTCCCCCTTCGCGCTCATCCCCATTTCCCCGACCATCCACTCCGGGACGCGCGGGAGGTTCGCAATCGACATCGGAAAGCCGAGCGCGCTGTTCTGGTTGCCCGGGGTCTTCTCGACGGTCGCGCGCCGGGAAAGGATCGCTGCCGTGAACTCCTTCGTCGTCGTCTTGCCCGACGAGCCCGTGATCGCGGCCAGCCGGAAGCCGGCGCGGCGGCGGAGGGCCGCGGCGAGCGCGGTCAGAGCCTCGGAAGGCTCCGGAGCGACCACCACCGGAAACCGCTCCGGAACCATCGGGGGAACCCGGCTCGCCAGGATCGCGCGCGCCCCGCGGGCGACGGCGTCGCCCGCGAAGTCGATCCCATCGACCCGCGCTCCCCGGATCGCGACGAAGAGAGATCCGGTCGAGACCGCGCGGGAATCGACGGCGACCCCGGACAGCTCGACGTCCGTTGAGCCGGCCGGCAGGGACGAGCCCGCCGCCGCGGCGACGTCGGAGAGGTGGAATCTCATGGGGTCAGCCGCGGTCGGTCGAGCGCCGCGACGCGAACTCCGCGGCGACCTCGCGATCATCGAAGGGAATCGATTCGTTGCCGATGACCTGAACGCGCTCGTGCCCCTTGCCTGCGATGACGACGATCGTGCCGGAGTTGGCGAGGTCGATCGCGGTCCGGATCGCCTCCCGCCGGTCCGCGATCTTCAGGTACTTCGTGGCGCCGGAAGCCGCCAGCCCGACCTCGACCTGCGCGAGGATCGCGTCGGGATCCTCGGATCGCGGATTGTCGGACGTCGCGATCGCGATGTCCGCGAGCCTGCCCGCGACCCGGCCCATCGGAGCGCGCTTCCCCGCGTCGCGATCTCCCCCGCAGCCGAACACGAGCACGATCTTCTTGTCCGTCAGATCGCGCACCGCGAGCAGGAGCCTCCGGAGAGCGTCCTCCGTGTGTGCATAGTCCACGACGATCGGATACGGCTGTCCCGCCTCCACGCGCTCGAGCCGTCCCGGAATCCGGGCGACGGCCGCGATTCCCGCGGTGACCTCTGCCTCGCTCAGGCCGAGGGACAGTCCGGCCGCCGCGGCGCCCGTCAGATTATCGACGTTGAACCGGCCCACGAGCGGGGAAGAGATCCGGAAGCGTCCGCCGGGATGGACGACGTCGAGCTCGATGCCGGAGAGATCGCACCGGACATTCTCCGCGCGCACGTCGGCGGGCGCGCCCGCCACGGACCACGAGACGACCGGCGCCGGCGTTTCCTGCAGGATCCGCCGGCCGAACGCGTCGTCCGCATTGACCACGGCCGGGGCCCCCGGCTTGCGCAGGTCGAAGAGCCTCTTCTTGGCGTCGAAGTACGTCTCGAGGTCGCCGTGGAAGTCGAGGTGGTCCTGGGTCAGGTTCGTGAAGACGGCGACGTCGAAGCGGCAGCCGGCCACGCGGTCGAGGGCGAGGGAGTGAGACGAGACCTCCATCGCCGCGGCGCGAACGCCGGCGTCCACCATCTCGGACAGGAGCTGCTGCAGGAGCGGAGCCTCGGGTGTCGTCTGCGACGCCGGGATCTCCCGCCGGCCGGTGCGATACGCGACGGTTCCGACGAAGCCGGCCCGGCCGTAACGGCGTGCGAGCTGCGACTCGAGGAGCATGGCCGTGGTCGTCTTCCCGTTCGTGCCGGTCACGCCCGCCAGGACCAACTTTTCGGCGGGATCACCGGCGATGCGGGCGGCCAGCAGGCCGAGCGCCCGGCGCGCGGACGGGACACGCAGCCAGGGAGTGGGCGCCGGAAAACCGGGCGCCGCCGGCTGCTCCGAGATCACGGCCGCCGCTCCGCGGGCCGCGGCCTCGCCCGCGTGCGTCCACCCGTCCGCCTTCCCTCCGCGGATCGCGACGAAAACGTCGCCCCTCGCGACGGTCCGCGAGTCCTGGGAGACTCCGGTGACTTCGAGGTCGCGAAGGGCAGGAGAGACGCGAAAATCCGGCAGCGCCGACAGGAGCTCCACCAGCTTCACGGAGCCGGCGGCGGTGAGTTGATCTCCTCCGCCCGGCGCTCGAGTCCCGAAGCCGGCGCGGCGGGTTCGGAAAGACGAAGAAGGCAGGTGGTTCCGGCGCGCACGCGGGCGCCCGGCAACGGCTGCTGCGAGACCACGAATCCGGAGCCTTCGATCCGCGCGACGAGACCGTGGCGCGCGAAGAGCGCCAGCGCCTGGCGTGCCGAGAGACCCAGCGCGGAGGGCGCGCCGTCGGGTCCGGCGGCCGGCGACTCCGGCGCCGTCTCCGGGAGGACGGGCGGGATCGACAGCGGGGTCGAGCGGACCGAGACGGGCACGACACCCGCGGGATAGTGGATGGGTTCGACCGAGCTCGACGCGAGGAGCGACTCCGGGAGCCTCTGCTCCTCCGGCGCGACGCGGAGGATTCCGAGGGCCTGCGAAACGACGCGGGAGAACACGGGCGCGGCGATGTCGCCGCCGTAGTACCGGCCGTGCGGCTCTTCGATCAGCACGAGCCCGACGATTTTCGGGTTGTCGCTGGGAGCGAACCCCACGAACGACGACACGTATTTTCCGGGCTGGTAGCCGCCGACCCCGGCCTTCTGGGCCGTGCCGGTCTTGCCGGCGACGACGAAACCCGGGATCACCGCTTTCTTTCCGGTGCCGCGCTCGACGGCGCCGACGAGCAGGTCGCGGACCGTCCGCGCCGTGGCCTCCGAGAGGATGCGTTCGGGCGGCGGCGGAACGATGACGTCGACGCGGCCGTCGGGATGCACGATCCGCTTCACGAGCCTCGGCCGCACGAGACGGCCGCCGTTGGCGATCGCGGCCGCCGCGCGCACCAGCTGGAGCGGCGTCACGGAGACTTCCTGCCCCATCGAGATCGTCGCGTTCGACAGCATCGACCAGCGTTCCGGCCGGCGGAAGATGCCGGAGTTCTCGCCGGGCAGGTCGACGCCGGTCGCGCGGCCGACGCCGAGCGCGGTCGCGCCCTTCCACAGGCGCTGCGGCCCGAGCCGCAATCCGACGCGGATGATTCCGACGTTGGAGGAGTGCTCGAAGACTCCCGCGAGCGTCAGCGCGCCGTACGCTTTTCCATCGTGCTCGGAGATCGTCGTGTTGCCGACGCGGATCTTTCCGTCTCCCGTGTCGATCGTCTCGTCGAGCGTCACGACGGCGTTCTCGAGCGCCACCGCTCCCGTCACGATCTTGAACGTCGAGCCAGGCTCGTAGGCGTCCGCGATCGCCCGGTTGCGGCGCGTCTCCGACGGGTAGTGACCGTAGTCGTTGGGATCGAAGCTCGGCGCGGTCGCCATTGCGAGGATCTCGCCGTTCGAGGGGTCGAGGAGAATGAGCGTTCCGGATCGGGCCTGCGCCTCGGCGACGGCCGCCGCGAGCTCGCGCTCCGCCGCGAACTGGATCCCGGAGTCGAGCGAGATGAAGAGGGAGTCGCCCTCCTCGGCCAGCTTTCCGTTGGGCGTTTCGGCCTCGCCGTAGGTCGAGCGGCGCGCGTCCGTCAGCGCCACGATCTCACCCGGCTTGCCGCGGATCGCCCCGTCGTAGAAGTGCTCGAGGCCGCCGAGGCCGCGATCGTCCGTGCCGACGTAGCCGAGCACGTTCGCCGCGAGGCTTCCTTTCGGATAGAACCGCTTGGTCTCCGCGACGAGGTGGATTCCGGCGACCTTCGCGGCGCGGACTCCGGCGGCGGCGGCGCGGTCGACCTTTCTCGCGACCCACACGAATCCCTTCTTCTGCGTGAGACGTGCGAGGAGGGCCGCCGGCGGCATCCGGAGGTGGGGAGCGAGCGCCCGAGCGGCCTCCTCGGGGTGCTGGATCTCGTCCGGGATCGCGTAGATCGAGGACGCCTCGGCGGAGACGGCGAGCGGCCGGCCCTCGCGGTCGAAGATCGACCCGCGCTGCGGCGAGATCTCGATTCTTCGTTCCTGCTGGCGCTGGGCCCGGGCTCGATAGCGGCTGCCGTGCGCGAGCTGAAGTTCCGCGAGCCGTGCGACCACGACCGCGGACCAGAGGAGAAGAACGATCACGAGGAAGCGCACACGGGCGAGACGCACGAAGTTCACCGGACTCCCCTTTCCTTCCGAGGTTCGACGTACTGGATCTGTCCGGGGCGGGGGGGCGCGAGGCCTTTCCGTCCCGCGACGGCCTGGACCCGTTCGGGCGCAGACGCGCGCGCGAGCTCCG
>JBKPMI010000496.1:0-3051 GCA_046732075.1 Acidobacteriota bacterium
CCCGGTTGGAAGGTGGCCGCCGCCGCCGGCGCGTGCACGATGACCTCGACGATCGTGGGGGTCAGGCGCCGGACCTCGACGACCCGCGCCGTGAAGAGGTCGCGAATCCTCGCCCGGAAGGCGTCCCAGTCCGCTTCGTGGCCGTCCGGCCCGAGCGGTGCCGGGGAGCCGCCGTCTTCGAAAAGATCCGCGATCGCGCGATAGCCGACCTTCGCGGAGGCCATGGCCTTGACCACGTTGCCGTTGTACGCGGGATGGTTGTCGCCGAAGAACGTGACGAACTTTCCCTCTCGCACGTAGCCCGTGAAGAACGCCCACTCGTCCGTCGGGGGCGCGGGATCCAGCCGCCAGCCGCCGTCCTCCCCGCGCACCGCGCGGTGCGGCGCGAAGAACCTCCGGCGCGCATCGAGCGGGATCGCCTGTGGGAATTCCTTGGCGTACGTGATGTTCGGCGTCGTGCCGGCGGCCACGAGGCACATCCGGGCGGGCAGCTCGAGGATCTCGCCGCTGCCGGACCGGCGAAAACGGACGGCCTCGAGCTTGCCGTATCGGTCGGGAACGGCCTCGGCCGGCTCGAGCCCTTCGACGAAGGAGATCCCTTCTTCGAGGGCCTTGATCACTTCCTCGTGATTGAGCCGGTACGCGGGGGACTCCTCGAGGGCACGCCGATAGACGATCGAGACCCCGCCCCACTCCCGACACAGTCGCGCGAGGTCCGGCTTCTCTCCGGCGGAACGCGCCCGTTCGCGCTCCCGTCGAACCTCGCCGCCGTGCCGGAGGAGCCGGTCCAGGATCTCGCGCTCCTCCTGGTCGAAGAGCGCCCGGACCGCTTCTTCGCCGCGTTCCGCGATCAGGGCCTCGTAGCGCGCGAGCGTCTTCTGGACCTGGATGGGGTAATAGGCGAGGAGCTCCGTTGCCGTATCGATCGCGGTCAATCCCCCTCCGATGACGACCGCCGGAAGCTCCGCCTGGAGGTTGGCGAGCGCCTCCTCCTTGAACGCCCCGGTCAGCTGCAGCGCCATCAGGAAGTCGGAAGCCTTGCGGACCCCGCGGAGGATGTTGTTCTTCATGGCGATGATCGTGGGGCGGCCGGCCCCGGCCGCGATCGCGACGTGGTCGAAGCCCAGGTCGAAGGCCTGCTCAGCCGTGATGGTCCCGCCGAAGCGCACACCGCCCAGGATCTGGAAACGGCGGCGGCGGGAGAGCGTGAGATGAATCAGGGTCAGGAAGTTCTTGTCCCAGCGCACCGTGATCCCGTACTCCGATACGCCGCCGAACCCGGCGAGGGGACGCTGGTCGAGACGGTGTGAAATCGAGGCGTAGTCCCGGATCGGCTGGATCCCGTGGCCGTCCTCGCCGGTCCAGTCGCCGGGCAGGGGCTCGATCTTCAGACCGTCGATGCCGACGACCCCGAAACCTTCGTTGACGAGGTAGTGCGCCAGCGTGTAGCCGGCCGGCCCCAGGCCCACCACGAGGACCTTCCGCCCGTTGTGCGGGAGCGCGTAGGGGCGGGCCATCGACAGCGGGTTCCAGCGGGTCAGCAGTCCGTAGATCTCGACTCCCCAGGGGAGCGAGAGGACGTCGGTCAGGACGCCCGTTTCGATCTGCGGGATGTTCACCGGGTCCTGTTTCTGAAAGATGCACCCCTTCATGCAGTCGTTGCAGATCCGGTGGCCGGTGCCGGGGCACATGGGGTTGTCGATCATGACCAGGGCGAGCGCGCCGAGCGAGTCGCCCTCCCGCCGGAGCTGGTGCATCTCCGAGATCTTTTCGTCGAGCGGGCAACCCTTGAGCTCGATTCCCAAGGGGTTCTTCTGCCAGGTGCCGGTTTTCTCGTCGAAGAAACCCTTCGCGCAGGAATCCTTGTCCCGGTCGTGACAGAGGATGCAGTAGTGGGCCTCCCCGAGGACCTCGCGCCGCGTCATCCGGGGATCCGTCAGCACGAAGCCCTCCCGCCGCCGCCGGCGGTGCACGGGACCGACCCGGACCTCGGGAAGCGCCGGATCGGGACGCTCCGTCTCGACCAGGTGATGGAAGTCGAACGGCTCGGGAAGCCGGAACGAAACCCAGCCCGCGACGCCGCGGCGAAGCTCCGGGTCGTGCAGCCGCGCCTTGCACCAGCGGGCATAGAGCGCCAGGGTCTCTTCGAGAAAGGCGAGGACCGCTTCGTCGGAGGTGTCACCGGGGCGGGGGAGATCGGCGGAAGCCGCCTTCGCCCGCTCCCCGAGCTCGGCCGCGCGGCCGCGGGACGCGTCCGAGACCGAGGGCCGCTTCTTCTGGCGGATCGCCTCGATGTATTCGGTCTCGAGGTCGAGGAGCTCGGTGCCGAGGCGCGCCGTCGCGAGCTCGGGATCGGATTCCCAGGGGAGGTCGCCGAACAGCCCGGACTCGATCGCCCGGGCTCCCGCCGCCAGAGCCGGGAGCTCCTCCGGAGCGGCGACGGCGGCGCGGGCCGCGCGCCGCAGGAGAAAGTCCCGGCGGAAGCGGAAGAGCACGGCTTCCGGCGCGGCCTTCGCCGCCTGGCTCCGCCACTCGTTCTCGATGCCGAAGAGCCGCGCCAGGAATCGCGCGACGGGTCGGGCTGCTTCGACCAGCAGCCGGGATCGGGCAATCGCGTCGAGAGACTCCGCGCCGGAGCGCCAGAGGTCGAGCCGTGCCGCGAGAGCGGCATCCTCTTCGCGGAGCTCGTCGCGGAAAATGCGGTCGAGCTCCGCGAGACGGTCCTCGCGGTGAAGATCCTGGTAGGTGAAGCCTGCGACGCCGAGAGGGAAGTCCCTCCCGGCGAGGACTGGCGCGGCGGTGCTGCTCTCCAAGGGAGGGAGATCTTAACTGGAGAAGCCTTCCGCCATCCGGCTTCCGCCGTCCGCTCGACCAAAGAACGACGCCGGGAATCGCCTACTTCGGAAAGACCCACACCGGCACGTCCGGCGGAAGCAGCCTTTTCCAGCGTTGCCGGGCGCTCGCGAGCTCGGGGGAGAGGGCAATCCCGACGACTTCCACGGGCTGGAGAACCGACCAGCGCACCCCGCGCCGCGCCAGCGACTCCAGGCC
>JBKPMI010000497.1:0-8085 GCA_046732075.1 Acidobacteriota bacterium
ACGCCGATCGACGCGGCGTAGACGCCGTCGGGGCCTCTCCCCTCGCCGCCCACCATCCGGTTGTGGCGCGCCGCGGTCCGGAGGATCCCCGGATCCGCGGGCAGATCTTCCTGCGCGAGCGTCGTCATCACGCAGCGCGGGCAGGGGTCCGTCACGCGGATCCGGACGTCGTCGCCGATCGCGACCGTCTTCCCGTTCCACGCGTTCTCGACGAACCCGGCGTCGCCGTTGGCCGCGTCCACCAGCACGTTGGGCCGGAACCGGCGCGGATCGAAGCGGCCCTCGGGATAGAGCTCGCCCAGGCGATCGAGGGTCGCCGTCGTGACGATGTGGACGACGCCGTAGTCGAAGAACGTGCCGGGCGGCGAACCTTTGGCGAATGTCTCGTCCGTCACGGCGCGGCCGTCCGGACTCCCGTCGAGCCAGAGCTCCTCCAGGACGGGCGCGTTCGGCGCGGACGTCTCGAACGAAGTCGTGCGTCCGAGGAGTCGCGAAAGCCGCTGCCCGGAGCCGGGATCGTCAGTCGAGACTGCGGTGCCGTCGGGCAGCGTGATGCGTGCAGTCCCCGAGCCCTCGAGATACTCCGCCCGGCAGTCGAAGAGCTTCGCCCACTTGCGCGGATTCTTCGCGCTCGCGACCTTACCGTCCTCCGCGTCGACGAGCGCGTACGCCCGGTCGCCCACGAAACCGCGCGGGGTGAGCTCGCAGGCGTGGAGCTCCTCGCCCAGCATCGACTTGACCGGGTAACGCCAGAGGCCGCGGACCGATCCCGCCGCGGTCGTCACGCGCCTTCTCCCCCTTCCGGACCGTAGAAGATCACCCAGACCGCCAGGTCGTCGCTGAACTCCTCGAAGCGGTGCGGCACGCCGGCCGGCACGAACAGAACGTCCCCCGCGCCGAACGGATACCGCTCTTCGCCGTTGACGAACCGGCCGCTGCCCGACGCCACGACGTACACCTCGTCGCGGGTATGGGGCGTCTGGGGATCGGTGCCGCGCGGCGCATAGATCTCGACCGACAGCGTTCCGTGCTCGAGAACGACCGCGAAGCGCTTCCCCTGCGGGTCGGGGACGCGGCGGAGCGCCTCGGCCAGGGTGACCTGCATGCCTGCTTACTTATCGCCGCGCAGCGCGCCGCGTCCGGCTCTACTCCAGGACCGTGAAGATCTCGCGGTATCCGCTCTCCACGATCCCCGTGAACTTGCGATACCACGCCTCCCACTCGTCCTTCCCCCGCATCTGCTCGGCCTCGCGCTCCATGTCGCCGACCGACGGGTACTGGTTCTCGATGACGAGCGTGTAGAACTTCCCGACCAGATCCGTCATCGCACGCGGCGGCGACGTCTCCCCGCCGACCCGGCGGGCGATCTCGCGCCCCTCCTTCCAGAGGGCGATGGCGTCTCTGGCCTTGCCGAACTTGAGCTGGAAGACGTTGCGAACGACGATCATCGGAGACCTCCCTCGGTCGTGTCACCCGGACGATACGACGATCCTCCCTTGGAGACGTCGAACTGGCGCGACTGCCCGCGCGGGATCGAAAGGGTTTTCCAGCGCGGCCCGGCCAGGTGTTTCGCCAGGAAGACGATCTGTCCGATATGCGACGCGTAGTGCGTGAGCTGGCGGTTGATCGCCTGGAGAACGGTGTGCGGCTCGCCGCGGATCGCGACCGTTTTCTGCAGGTCGTCGTCCGTCAGCGGTTCGAGGGCCGCGAAGAGGAGCTGCCAGCCCGACTCCCAGCGCGCCATCAGCGCATCGCGCGTGTCCGTCTCGGAACGCTCGAACTCCGTGTCGCGATTGCGGTCGGGCTTCTCGCCGTCCGCCGTGAGGAAGTCGGTCCACCGCGACCGCATGTTGCCCGTCAGGTGCTTCACGATCAGGGCAAGGGAGTTGGACTCCGGGTCGACGGTGCGGATCCACTCCTCGTCGGAGACCTGCGCGAACGCCTTCTCCGCGAACTTCTTGTACTTGCGGAATTCGCCGAGGGCGTCGTCCAGGTAGTGGCGGGCGAGCGTGGTCATGGTGTCACCTCTCTATCCGCGAAAGAACGTCAGATCTTGCAGTGCGCCAGGCCGCGCTTCTCGAGATAGCGCTGGTGATAGTCCTCGGCGCGCCAGAACTTCTCCGCCGGAGCGATCTCCGTGACGATCGGGCGGCGAAAACGGCCGCTCGCCTCCTGGCGCGACTTCGACTCCCGCGCCGCCTTCTCCTGCTCCGGGGAGTGGAAGAAGATCGCCGAGCGGTACTGCGTGCCGACGTCCGGCCCCTGTCGGTTCAACGTCGTCGGATCGTGGTTCTCCCAGAAGACGTCCAGCAGCTTGTCGTACGAGACGCGCGCCGGGTCGAACTCGACGTCGACCGCCTCGGCGTGGCCGGTCCGGTCGGTGCAGACGTCCTCGTACGTCGGGTTTTCGAGGCGGCCGCCGGTGTAGCCGACCGCGGCGTCGATCACGCCCGGCACCTGCCGGAAAGCGGCCTCGACCCCCCAGAAGCAACCCGCGGCAAACGTGGCTTTCTCGGTCATGAGTGGGAACCCCTTTCGTCTGCGGAAAATACTCCCGATCCGCGGCCGGAGTTTCCGCGGAAATACTCGACGACATTCGTTTTTCGGAAGAAGTACCACCCGCAGAGGACGGTCAGGATCGCGGGTTCGATGAGAGCGCGCACGAGGACTGATCGCGGAATGTCACCGAGCCGGTAGCTGCGGACGGCGGCCAGCGCCAGGGTCGGCCACACGAGCATCACGACCAGGCGGGCCCAGGAACGCCGTTTCCGGATTCCGAAAGCAATGGCCGCCGCCATGGAGGACACGATCGGCAGGACCGGCGAAATCCGCCACCACGCCTCGCGGGTGACGGTCTCGCCCGCGATCTTGTAGGGCAGCAGGCCGCCCGCCGTCAGAAGGAACGCGGCGGCGAGCGCGACCGAGAGCGCGATCCCGGACCAGAACGCGAGCCGAACTCCCGCCGGAGGCTTCACCGCAGCCGCGCGCGGCCGCGCTCGCGGTGGACGCGGGCCCGCCGAAGGATGGACGCGATGTCGTAGTCCGCGGGCGGCTTGCGGGCGCGTGCGTCGAGCCAGCCCCGGAACCCCGGGATCAGGTGGTTCAGGTAGATGAGTTCCTCGGCCCGGGAAGGACCGCAACCCGCCGGCGTCGGCGCGTCCTCCAGGATGTCGCGCGCGTCCGTCGCGGCGACCAGGGCCCGCTCCGCCGCGGCCACCATGCCGGGACTGCCCGGCCGTCTCATCTCGAAAATCCGCACCGCGCCCTCGACCGCGGACGTCGCGCCGTCCAGCAGGCAGGCGCACTCGGCGCGGTCGGCGGCGGACGGCGCGCCAGTCAGAAGGAGGACCGCGACGAGCGCCGGCGCCGGGATCACGACGCTTGCCGCCACCGCGCAAGAGATGTCGGAATCACCTCCTCGAGAAGGAATCCCGCGAAGCGGGAGCGCAGGCGCTCCATCGCGCCGGCCGGATCTGCGGCGGCCGCCGCCTCGGCGACCGCGCGGTGGTACCGGAGCTGGTCGTCCAGGATCTCGCTGCCGCCGGGCTTGCCGTGACCCGGGACGTACGTCCGCACGCCGAGGGCGCGCAGCATCTCCAGGCCGGCCGCGAGATTCCCGAGCGCCGCGTCCTCGTAGTTCACGTGATAGCCCGCGGACGCGAGGTCGCCACACGCCGCCACGGACTCCGGCTCGAAGTGCACGACCGCGTCACCCGCCGTATGGCCCGGACCCGGGTGAAAGACGCGGGCCTCGGAGCCACCGAGGTCGAAGGTGAGAACCTCGTTCTCGAAGTCGAGCGAAGGACGGCCGGGTCGCGCGTCCGCGAAGAGCTCCGCCAGGTGCGGGACCTGCCGGCGGTCCGCGATCAGTTTCGGGTGCTCCGCGGTCATGGCCTCCTGGCAGGCCCGGTGGGCGACGACCGTCGTCCCGCGCCCCGCGAACCACGACGACCCGAGCGCATGGTCGGTGTGATGGTGGGTGAGGACGACGAACCGCACCGGAAGGCGCGTCTTCGCACGGAGGGCGCTTTCGACGAGCCGCGCGTGCGCCGGAGCAATCAGCGGATCGACGAGGAGGACCGCCTCGCGCCCGACGACCGCGGTGCAGTTGGCGCCGTAGCTCGACTCGATCCGGTCGCCGCCGAACGTCCAGACCCAGACGTTGTCGCGGAGCTCGGTCTCGTGGAGGTCAGCGGCCACGTCGCGTCCAGGGACGCAGCGGGAAGTACTCCGGCACCGCGGTGGCCGACGCGTGCCGCGCCCGGAGGAGACCGCGGCGCGTCAGGAGCCGGACCGCCGCCTGCACCGCGCTCTTGGAGACGCCGAGGTCGGACGCGATGGTCTGGTGGCTGGCCCGAACGCTCTTCCCCCGGCCGCCGGAAGTCCGGTTCCACAGATAGAGGTAGACGAGAAACGCGACGGGGCGCCGCTCGCGGCCGGCGAGCTGTGGCATCAGCGTTTCGAGGACGTACCGATCGATCGGGATCGTCATGTCTTCTATATTATTCGATACTATAGCGCTCCGCGCCGGGCGTGAACTTCTGGAGATCGTAGATTCCGAGCTCCCTCTCGATCCGGGCGACCTTCTCGACGATGCCCTCGAATCCTTCTTTCCCGAAGAGCTCGTGTTCTTTCCTTTCGAAGTCCTCGCCCAGGCTCGCATACTCGTGCGCCGAGACGACCCGGCGCAGCGCGGGAAAGAGGACCGTGTCCTCGCGCGCCTCGTGCGGCCGGTACATCCGGATGAACCGGTTGACGGTGGAGACCAGCCGCCGGCGCCCGTCGGAGGTCCGGAGTCCCGTGTCGCTCGAGAGTTGAAGCAGCTCGGAAGTGAGCGCGCGCCCCGCACGATGCTGCTCGCGCAGGATCTTCACGAGTTCGATCTGCTGACCCGCCTTTTCGAAACGCGGGAAGAGATGATCCTCCTCGAGCTTCTCGTGATAGTCCTCGATGAAGGTGCGGATGATCGTCGTCCCCTCCGAGAGCAGGCGCGGATCGAGATCCGGCTTCACTCCCGAAAGACGGCGGACGCACTCCTCGTAGACGAGAAGAACGCGGTTCAAGACTCCGTGCTCGCGCATCAGGTCTTCCGCCGGAGCGACCTCGTCCTCTCCGCGCTCCTCCTTCGGTCGGGATCCCGGCCGGGCGCCCGGCACCAGGAGAATTGCGCCGGTGAAACCCATCCGGCGAAAAAGATTTCGCCGATTCACTTCATTGCCTGCGTTCATCGTTCCACCTCCGGAAACCTCAAATGGGGACAGATCTATTTTTCCTGTCTACACTGAATTTGGAGACGGGTGCAGGCCTAAGAGGCCTGTCCCCGTGACTTTCTCAGTCGCGCCGCCCGGTAAGCAAGGAGGCGGGTGCAGGTCCGTGGGACCTGTCCCCGCGACCTACTCTGAGGGCCAGCGGCCACGAAATCCGCCGGGGCTCCTCCGGATCGTCCCAAGCCGGCGCGAGGGCCTTTGCGAGCTCGCCGACCGGGTCGCCGCCCCGCGCCTCGCGAAGCCGTGTCACCGCGGACCACGTCGCGACGTATCCCAGGAGCGCGGCGAGCGGCCACCGAGTCTCCATCGTGAGCTCCGGCGGCTCGAGCTCCGGGAACGGAAAGTCGATCGTCCGGTATCCCGCGTCGACGTGGGCGCGCTCCTTCGGCCACCAGGGCCCGACCGTCTCCGAGTAGAAACGCTGGAAAACAGCGTCCGCCCGCGGGTTATCCAGCACGGGATGGCCGTACGTCCACGCCGCCAGCACGCCGCCCGGCCGCAGGACCCGCCGCACTTCGGCGTAGAAGGCGGGCCGGTCGAACCAGTGCAGCGCCTGCGCGACCGTCACGAGATCCACGGACCCGGCGTCGAGGCCGCTCGCCTCGGCCGTCGCGACCCGGTACTCGATCCGCGGGTTTCTCGTGGCCGACGCGATCTGCCCGGCGCTCGCGTCGGTGGCGACGACCGCATCGAAGCGGAGTGCGAGCGGCACCGCGGCCTGGCCCGATCCGGTCGCACAGTCCCAGGCCCGCTCGCGGCCCGGCGCTATCCCCGCGAGCCAGTCGAAGAGCGCGTCGGGGTAGAGCGGCCGGTACTCCGCGTACTCCGGCGCGACGCCGGAGAAGTGATCCGGGAACGACATCGCAGATTTAGACTAATCGCAGTCGTGACAAATGCACGCCGCACCCTGCGGGAACTGACGGTCTCCGACGTTCTCGTACCGCTCGGCGTCGCCGTCCTCTACGTCGCCGCGGCGAGGCTCGGCCTCGCGCTCGCGCTCCAGGCGCCGCAGGTCAGCGCGGTCTGGCCGCCTACGGGCCTCGCCCTCGCGGCCCTGCTCCGCTTCGGGAAGCGCGCGGTGCCCGGCGTCTTCCTCGGTGCCCTGTTCGCCAACGCGATGGCCGAGGAGCCGCTCTGGGTCGCGATGGGCATTGCCGTCGGCAACACCCTGGAGGCGGTCCTGGGAACGGCGCTCCTCCGCCGGTCGGAGTTCGAAGACGGGCTGGCCCGCGCCCGGGACGCGCTCGCCCTCCTCGGCGCCGCGGTCGTTGCCCCCGTCGTGAGCGCCACGATCGGCGTCACGAGCCTCGTCGCCGGGCACGTCCAGCCCGCGAGCAGCGTGGAGAGCCTCTGGCGCGTCTGGTGGCTGGGCGACGCGCTCGGGGCCGTCATCGTGGCCCCCCTTCTTCTCCTGTGGACGCGGAGAGATCCTCTGCCCGCACGGCGGGGCGCCGCCGCGGAGTTCGCCGCCGGGCTGGCGCTCCTCGTCGCGGCGACGGGGTTCGCGTTCGTCCACGCGTCGCGGATGCTCTCTCCGGAGTACCTCGTCTTTCCGTTCCTGATCTGGGGCGGGCTGCGTTTCGGACCGTCCGCGACCGCCGCGGCGACGGCGGCAACTTACGCGGTCGCGGTGTGGGCGACGCACCGCGGCCTCGGTCCGTTCGCCGGCACGGGACCCGAGGGCGGGCTCGTGCCGCTGCAGATCTTCATGGCGGTGGCCGCGATGACGGGACTCGTGTTCGGCGCCATCGCGGCGCAGACCCGCCAGGCCCGGGAGGCCGCGCTCGACTCCCGACGCCGCCTCGTTCTCGCGTTGAACGCCGCGCGCATGGGGGCCTGGGACTGGAACATCGGAACGGGCGAGGTGCGCTGGTCGGGAGAGCTCGAGCCGCTCCACGGGCTGCCGCGGGGCGGCTTCACCGGCACCTATGAAGCCTTCCAGTCCCTCATCCACCCGGACGACCGCGACCGGATCGAGTCCGCGGTCCGCCGGTCGCTCGAGACACGCGCCCCGTACGAGGAAGAGTTCCGGCTCGTGAGCGCCGACGGCGTCGAGCGGTGGACGGACACGCGCGGCCAGGTCATCGAGGACCGCGCCGGACATCCCATCCGCATGGTGGGTGTCGGCATCGACGTCACCCGGAAGAAACGAATGGAAGAGGAGCTGCGCCGCCAGGCCGAACAGATGCGCGAAGAGGATCGGCGCAAGAACGAGTTCCTCGCAATTCTGTCCCACGAGCTGCGCAACCCGCTCGCCCCCATCCTGCACGCGGTCGATCTCCTGGGGCACGACGACCCGCGCCTCGCGGCGAAGGCGCGCGAGATCATCGGCCGCCAGTCGATGCACCTGACCCGGCTCGTGGACGACCTTCTCGACGTCTCGCGCATCACGCGCGGCACGATCCGGCTGGACCGGCGTCCGGTCGCGGTCCGGGACGCCGTGGAAGCCGCGGCCGACACGTGGCGTCACCTGATCGCGCAGCGGGGCCAGGAGCTCTCCGTCGACGTTCCGGACGAACCGCTCTTCGTGGACGCCGATCCGACGCGGCTCGCGCAGGTCGTGGCGAACCTCCTCCACAACGCGGCGAAGTTCACGCCGGACGGGGGCCGGATCGCCATCGCCGCGCGGCGCGAGAACGGACTGGTCGTGGTCTCCGTGCGGGACACCGGCCCCGGGAGTCCGGTCGAGGACCGGGAGCGGATCTTCGAGATCTTCGCGCAGGGCGCGCGCTCGCACGACCGACCCACCGGCGGGCTCGGCCTCGGGCTGACGCTTGCCCGCCGGCTTGCCGAGCTCCATGGCGGCACGCTCGAGGCC
>JBKPMI010000498.1:0-13149 GCA_046732075.1 Acidobacteriota bacterium
ACGAGGTACTGCTTGCCGCGGGCCGCGTACTTCGCAAGCGCCACGCGCCCCGTCTCCTTCATGACCTCGGCGAGCAGGCGATAGGGCTTGGCGCCCCCCTTGTCCGGACCCAGGTAGTAAGGCTTGTCGTAGTAGACCGGGTCCACCGAATCGATGGGGACGAACTCGGTTACCTCGATCGTCTGCGTCGCCTGCTCCTCGAACGCCTTCAGTTCCTCCTCGGTAAAGAGGACGTACTGGTCCTTGTTGAACTCGTAGCCCTTCACCATCTCGTCGCGCGGGACGATCGTCTCCTCCTTGGAGCAGATGTACTGCTGCTTCAGGCGGGACCCGCACTTTCGGTGCATGAGATTGAAGGAGATGGCCGAGGAGGTGTTGCTCGCCGTGTAGAGCTTCACCGGGATCGAGACCAGGCCGAAAGAGATGTTGGCGTTGCCCAATGCTCTGGCGCTCATATGGCTTTGTATTCTAGCACTTGCGAATGCTTTACCCCTCGAGGTACGCGCGGCACCGGTAGCACCACAACCACCCGGGATCCCTCCGGAGAAACCCGGCCGCGCGCGGTCGGATGAAGGCATGGCCGGTCTCCTCGAAGTGCTCGGTGTCGTGACCCTCGTGGGACTCGCAGCAGCCCACGTGCCCGCAGGTCTGGCAGACGCGGAGGTCCTCGGTGCCGCCGCACTTCTCGCACGCCTTCCTCGAGGAACGCAGGCCGCCGGTCGGCAGGTCCGCGGCCCCGTGCGCGCACTCCGAGCGCGGCTTCTTCATCCCGCGGTCTGGCTTCCCGCGCCCCGGAGGCGCTCGACGAAGTGATCCCGCCACGCCGGGTCGAGCCGATCGTGCGCTGCGAGCCGTTCGATCGTGGCCACGTCCGATCGGTCGAAGACGAAGACGCGCGCCACGTCCGCGACGAGAATTCCCCCGGGATCCCGGTGGATCCGCTCCAGAGAATCTCCCGCCGCGACCGATCCCTCTTTCACGACCCGGAAGTAGACCCCCCAGCGCCGCGCGTCCGCGAACGTCTTCACCATCTGCGCATCCCCGAACCGGAGACCCAGCTTGTAGCAGGGCAATCGGGGCTCCGTCGCCTCGAGCTCGGCCTCGCCGGCGCGAAAGACGTCTCCGACGTGCACGTCGCAGCCGGACAGTCCCCGGACCGCGAGGTTCTCCCCGAAGTTCGCGGGCTCGAGCTCGCGCCCCAGGGTGCGGCGCCACCAGTCGTAGTCCTCCGCGGCGTATGCGTAGACCGCTTTGTATTCCCCGCCGTGAACCGTCAGGTCCGACTGCCGGTCGCCGTCCACGTTGAGGCGGCGGATCATCACCCGACCGGAGACCGGCGTCTTGAAGATCGAGGTGAGGACGTCCCGCCCCTGCCAGCGGACGGATCGCGGCTCGCCGACGAACACGGTCTCGATCGTCATCGCCATGTGGGAGTGTGTTACGCCCTCTTCGGGCGCCGGGATTCCGTCAGGAGAGGATCTCGCACAGCTTCCCGGCCAGCCGCGGCCCCGCTCCCTCGTCCTCGTGCTTGAAGAACACGTAGGCGTCGCTCCACGGCTGGGACCGGATCCTCTCCGCCCACGCCGCGATTTCCGGCTCGCCGTAATCCGGACGGCGCAGGCGCAGGTAACCCCAGCCGGCGGTCGGGCGCCGGGGCGTCGCCAGCTCTTCGTCCTCCGCCCAGCACAGCGCGGCGCCGCGATCCGCGAGCGCCGTGAAGACCTCTTCGTCGAACCAGGAGTCGTGGCGGAACTCGAAGGCCGCGCGGAACGAGGGCGGAAGGCCCGCGAGGAACTCGGACAGTCGGGGCAGATCCTTCTTGAGGTTCGGCGGAAGCTGGAAGAGGACCGGGCCCAGCCGGTCTCCGAGGGTCGTCGCGACCTGGAGGAAGTACGACACCGCCTCCCCCGCTTCCTTCAGGCGCTTGCGGTGCGTGATCTGCTGCGAGGCTTTCAGAGCGAAGGAGAACCCGTCCGGCACCTGTTCGGCCCAGCTCTCGAGCAGGGCCGCCCGCGGCATCCGGTAGAACGTGTTGTTGATCTCGACCGCCGGGAGCCGCGACGAATAGAAGCGCAGCATCTCGGAGTCCGGCAGGTCTTCCGGATAGAAGCTGCCCTTCCACTCCTTGTACGAGAACCCGCTCGTTCCCGGAAGGATCCGCATCCGTTTTCATTCTACGGGCGCCGGCGAGGCCGCGGGCGGTCCGAGGGTGTAACTTCCGGACCCATGCGCGCCGAGGACAGCGAGAAGCTCCCCTATCGGGCCATCGTCGAGAACAGTCTCGACGCGATCGCGCTGCTCCGCCGGGACGCGACGACGTGCTACGTCAGCCCGTCCGTGACGCGGCTGCTCGGCTACTCCTGGGAAGAGCTCGTCGAGCGCAGCGTCTTCGAGCTGATTCACCCGGATGACCTCGAACGGTCCCGGACCCTCTTCGGGGAGGCCGCGGCGACGCCCGGAAAAACGGTGAGCGCGGAACTGCGATACCGGCACCGGGACGGCTCGTGGCGCCAGATCGAGGTCGTCGGCGTCAACCGGCTGGATGATCCCGACGTCGGCTTCTTCGTGGCGAACTACCGCGACGTGACGGATCGCCGCCTCGCCGAGGAACACCTCCGGGAATCCCGGGAGCAGCTGCGCCGGCTCTCTCTCCACCTTTCCGCGGCTCGCGAAGAGGAGCGCACGCGCATCGCACGCGAGATCCACGACGAACTCGGTCAGAAGCTGACGGTGCTCAAGATGTCGCTCTCCCGCCTCCGCCAGGACCTGCCCCGGGAGCCGCCCGGCCTCCACTCTTCCTTGCGGGCGATCCTGAAGTCGATCGACGAGCTCCTCGGGACGGTTCGCAACCTCTCGACCGAGCTGCGCCCCGCGGTACTGGATCACCTGGGTTTGATCGACGCCCTCAAGTGGCAGGCCCGGGACTTCGAAACCAAGACCGGGATCCGCTGCGAGCTGGTTTCGAGGCTGGAGGGGGTGGTTCTCGACTCCGACCGCCGCACCGACCTTTTCCGGGTGGCCCAGGAGGCGCTCACGAACGTGGCCCGGCACTCCCGGGCGACGCGGGCGCAGATCCAGGTCGCAGCCGAGGCAGGAGATTTGCTACTGGAAATCTCAGACAACGGCCAGGGAATACAAGACGAGGGAACCCGTAACCAGAGCTCGCTCGGGTTGCTCGGCATCCGGGAGCGCATCGAGGCGCTCGGCGGAAACGTGCAGTGGGTGAGCCCGGCTGGAAAAGGAACGCGGGTCCGCGTCCGGATTCCCCTAGTCCGGAAGGGAGGGAGGCATGAAGAGGATCCTGATCGTCGATGATCACCCGATCGTCCGGGACGGTCTGAAACAGATCCTCGGCGACACCGACGACCTCGTGGTCGGCGGAGAGGCGGGCAACGCGGACGAAGCGCTCTCTCTCGTCCGGGATTCGGATTTCGATCTCGTGGTGCTCGACATCACCCTTCCGGGGCGGACCGGAATCGACCTTCTCCGCGACCTGCGGCGGGAGAGGCCCGCACTGCCTGTATTGATGTTGAGCATCCATCCCGAGGACGAGCTGGGTATCCGCGCCGTCAAGGCGGGCGCGTCCGGGTTCCTCTCCAAGGCTTGCGCGTCGGACGATCTCGTGCGCGCCATTCAGCTCATCGTCGCGGGGAACAAGTACATCAGCCGGTCGCTCGCCGAGCGGCTCATCGAGGAGATCCAGCGGGACACCAACAAGCCTCCTCACGAGCTCCTCTCGGACCGCGAGTACGAGGTGATGTCCTTGATCGCCACCGGGAGCTCGATGAAAGAGGTCGCCGCCGCGCTCTCGCTCTCCAAGAGCACGGTCAGTACCTACCGGGTTCGGATCCTGGACAAACTGAGCGTCAAATCGAACGCGGAGATCACCCGCTACGCCATCCAGCACGGCCTGGTGAACTAGCCGCACTGACAGGAATCCCGCCGCGCCCGCCCGGCCACTGCCAAAAAACGACACCGGACGCTTGCGGCGGACGACGTCCTCCCCCGCCTTTGCCCGACAGCGCTCCCGAAACGCGCCGACACCTCCCGATTCATGGGGAGGTGTGAGCGCCGTCACCAGCGACCCTTCAGACGCGCGACCAAACAACGCGCAAAAGAAAAGCCGCCGGCTCGCGCCGGCGGCTGTTCGATTTCGATCCGAACGAGTCTTAGTAGCGTCCGCCGCCCGAACTCTCGTTCCGGGGACGGGCCTCGTTCACCTTGAGAGACCTTCCGCCAAAGTCCGTTCCATCGAGCGCCAGAGCCGCTTTGCCGATCGCGGCGTCCTGGAACTCGACGAAGCCGAACCCCTTGGACTGTCCGGTGCTGCGATCGATGATCACAGTCGCCGACTCGGGTGTGCCGAACCGCGCGAACGCGTCGCGCAGCTGGTCGTCCGAAATGTTGTACGGGAGGTTTCCGACATAGAGCTTCATCCGATCCATCCTTTTGCCAGGGCTTTCCTGGCTCTTGCCGGTAGAGAAATTAGTTTTTCGACGGGCCGCCGGCGCGACACACCGAGTTCTCGTCATTCTGATTCGTTCGGATTTCGTCAGAAGGAAGTCTGAGAAAGGGCGAGCGAGGCGAGAACGTGGAGGACTATACCACGAGGATCTTCGGGAGGGGGGCGCGGAGGAAAGCCCTCGGTCCGAACCATTTAAGTCGCATTCGCCGGATCCGGTGCCGGCGCCCTTCGCAGCCAATCCGGCCATCCAAAACCCGATTTTCCCGTTGCCCCCCGCAGTCGCCCGCGACTAAAGTCGGCCTCGACGGAAGTCTGGGCTCCGGGCGGAGGTGGAAGGCCGGCTGGAGAACGAGGACCCGTCGCACGAGGTGGGGACGTCAATCGGGTGGAAGCGGTTCCTTCGGAAAGGAGGGGTGAACTATCGAACAAATTTGCCGATGCCACAGGTTCGAATCGCGTGACAGAACTTGAAAGGGAGAGTGAAGATGGGAAAAGGGACTCTTGCAGCCATTCTGCGATGTACGGGTCTGGCGCTCATTGTCCTTGGAGCGTTCGTGCTCCTTCCGGCGGCGGCGCAGGGCCAGGGTTGTACCGCGGGATTTCACGGCGTTTCGATATTCAAGTCGTGCGTGTCGCCGAAGAACCGGTGCGGGACCGACGCGGACTGCTCGGACTCCGATCAGTGTAACGGCATCGAGCAGTGCGCGACGGAAGAGAACCCGGGCAGCAACGTGGTCGAGTGCACGATTACGCTGTCCAACCCCGACATCCATTGCGACAACATCACGATTCTCGACGCGGCCGACTCGATCTTGAATGCGACGGGCTCGGGAGCGAGCTCCAGCACGATCCAGATCACCGGCGTTTCCACGGGCGTTGTTTCGGGAACCTGCACCGCCGGCACGGACCTGGGCGGCGCGACGACCTGCACGATCGCTCCAGGAGGCTCGGTGCAGTTCCTGGCGAACTACTACACGACGGTCCCGACGGACCCGTCCACCCTGAACGACCAAGCGTCGATCAACGTCCAGGATACCTGCAGCGGCGGCGCGGGCGGCTGCAGCACGACTCCGAACACCGTTCAGTTCACGGCGGCGACCGACACGGTGTCAGGGTGCAGTCCCGGAACTCCGCTCGTCTGTAACGACAACAACGCCTGCACCACGGACTCCTGCGACCCGGCGACGGGGTGCGTCACGGCGCCGGTCGACTGCAACGACGGTCTCTTCTGTACCGACGACAGCTGCGACACGGTTACCGGCTGTCAGCACACTCCCCACGTCTGCAACGACGACCTGAACTGCACGACCGATACGTGCAACGAGGCGAACGACGTCTGTGACTTCACGCCGGTCGTCTGTAAACAGGACGCCAACCTCTGCAACACGGAAGCTTGCGACCCGGCCGACGGCGTCTGCAAGTCCGGACCCGACACCGTGTGCCCGGACGACTCCAACCTCTGCAACGGACCGGAGGCATGCGTACCGGCGACCGGCCAGTGCGCTTCGGGCCCGCCGCTCAACTGCGACGACGGCCTCTTCTGCACGGATGATTCGTGCGTCCCGGCGACGGGCTGCGCCCACACCGCGCACAGCTGCGACGACTCGAATCTCTGTACCACCGATACCTGCAACGAGGACGCGGACACCTGCGTGAGCACGCCGGTCTCCTGTGCTCCGGACTCGAACCTCTGTACGACCGAGGCGTGCGATCCGACCGACGGCGTCTGCAAGTCGGGACCCCCGACGACCTGCCCGGACGACGACAATCTCTGCAACGGAACTCCGGCCTGCAATCCGACGACCGGCGCCTGCGACCCGGGTACCCCGGTCACCTGCCCGGACGATACGGATCTCTGCAACGGTGTTCCCGTCTGCAATCCGAGCACCGGCGCTTGCGATCCGGGGACTCCGGTCGTTTGCGACGACCCGGTCTGCACGGCCTGCAACCCGACGACGGGCATTTGCGACCTGCCGGCCAACCCGCTTCCGGCCGAGTGCAACGAGGAGATCTGCAGAACGCCGGGATTCTGGGGAACGCACGGAGGCGCAGAGAAGAATCGCAGCACGAACATCACCCAGGCCATCCTGGACACCTTCGGCGGAACGCTCACGATCTGCGGCACCACGATTTCCAACACCAACGTCGGTAGCCCCAACTCGGCGCTCGAGGCGATCTGCATCAGTCCGAAGGGTGACAGCAGACTCCAGCTTGCCCGCCAGTTGACGGCTGCGGCTCTGAACTGCGGCATCACGAACAACAACGACGAAGGGACATGCTCGACCGACGCGAATGGCGCGGCTCCGTGCGCCGGCGTGTCCATCGGTGACGTGTTCGACGCCTGCAACGCGGCCTGCCTCGCCGGCACGACTGCTGTCGTGAACGGCAACACGATCTCCTGTATCGAAGCCATCGATTGCTTCAATAACGGCGGCATCTTCGACCCGGCGACCGGCACCTGCGCCGACGCGACCGGGACGAGCTGCCACGATCGCGACCTGGTGAACGGCTGCTTCGACTTTTCGACTCCCGGTCCTGCGGGCAGTTCCAACGCCTGCAACGACGCGCGGAAGAACAACGTGACGGTCCTCCCGTAACTCAACCTGGATTCTTTCGAGGGGCGCCTGCGGGCGCCCCTTTTTTTGCTCCGAACCCTCTCTTTTTCCCCCGATCGCCGCCCGACGGTTACGATCTCGTCAACCGATGAGTTCCACCCGTCTGCCGCCCGGCCAGGTGCTCACGGCCAAGTGGCCCGTGCTGACGTACGGGGAGACGCCCCGCATCGACCAGGAGAACTGGACCTTCCGATGCTTCGGTCTGGTCGATCGGGAGCTCACCTGGGGATGGAAGGAGTTCCTCGAGCTGCCGAGAGTCGAGGCGACGTCCGACATCCACTGCGTGACCCGCTGGAGCCGTTACGACAACAGGTGGGAAGGCGTCGCGGTCTCCGAGATCTTCCGGCGCGCCGGAGTCCGGCCGGAGGCGGTCGCCGCGATGGCGCATAGCGACGGCGGGTACACGACCAACATCCCCCTGGAGGAGCTCCTCGGCGCTGACGTCCTGCTGGCGTACCGCCACGACGGCAGGGAACTCGAGCCCGAGCACGGCGGCCCCTGCCGGCTCGTCGTGCCGAAGCTCTACTTCTGGAAGAGCGCGAAATGGATCCGCGCGCTCGAGCTCCTCGACGTGGACGCCCCCGGCTTCTGGGAGGTCAACGGCTACCACCTCCACGCCGACCCGTGGAAGGAAGAGCGCTACTCCGACCAGGAGACCGACGCCATGCAGCGGATGCGGGCGGACGCGGCCCGCCGCCTCCGGGGCCGCTAGGATGAGCGCCGTCCCGGACCCCACGACTCCTCTCCCGGCGAACCCGGAACACGTCTCTCCGACCCTGACGTCCGAACAGGTCGCGCGCCTGGCGTCGCACGGGCGGGTGCGTTCGATCGCGAGCGGCGAAGTGCTCGTCGAAGCGGGAGCGCGGACGAGCTCGTTCTTCGTCGTCACGCGGGGTCAGGTCGACGTCGTTTCGCCGGGCCCGGGCGCGGAGAGGGTCATCGCCTCGTTTCGGGCGCGCCAGTTCACCGGAGAGGCGAACATGCTGTCGGGCCGTCGCAGCATCGGCACTCTCCGCGTGCCGGAACCCACCGAACTGATCGAAATCGAACGAAAGGACATTCTGGGCCTCATCCAGACGGACGTTCAGCTGGGCGAGATCCTGATGCGGGCGTTCATTCTTCGGCGGGTCGAGTTGATCGCAAAGGGCGTCGGCGACGTGGTGCTGGCCGGGTCGGCGTACTGCCAGGGCACCCTGCGCGTGAAGGAGTTCCTGACGCGCAACGGGCATCCATACACCTTCGTCGACCTGGATCGGGACTCGGGCGTGCAGGACCTGCTCGACCACTTCGCCGTGGGACCCCAGGACGTGCCGGTGCTGATCTGCCGCGGAACCACCGTTCTCCGGAACCCGTCGAACTCGCAGATCGCCGACTGTCTCGGCCTGAACGAAGCGATCGATCCGGGGCGCGTCCGCGACGTGCTCGTCATCGGAGCCGGGCCGGCCGGCCTCGCGGCCGCGGTCTACGCGGCCTCGGAGGGGCTCGACGTGCTGATGATCGAGCCCGAAGCGCCCGGCGGGCAGGCCGGTTCGAGCTCCCGGATCGAGAACTACCTCGGATTCCCGACCGGGATCTCCGGCGAGGAGCTCGCCGCGCGGGCGGTCTCCCAGGCCGAGAAATTCGGGGCGGAGCTGCTGATCGCCCGGGGCGCCAGACGTCTCTCCTGCGAGAGAAGGCCGTACAAGGTGGAGATCGACGGCGGAGAGCCGGTCCATGCCCGGACGGTGGTTATCGCGAGCGGGGCGCGTTACCGGAAGCTTCCGCTGTCGAACCTCGGCACGTACGAAGGCGCCGGCATCTACTACGGCGCCACGCCGATCGAGGCACAGCTGTGCCGCGGCGAAGACGTGATCGTCGTGGGCGGCGGGAATTCGGCCGGCCAGGCCGCCGTGTACCTGGCGGAGACCGCGCGGCGAGTGCACCTGCTCGTCCGTGGGCCCGGCCTGACCGAGACCATGTCACGGTATCTGATCCGCCGGATCGAAGGGATCGACACGATCGACGTCCGGCCGCGAACGGAGCTCGTCGACCTCGCGGGCGGCAATCACCTGGAGAGCGTGAGCTGGCGCGACAACGAGACGGGTGCGATCACGAGACACGACATCCGGCACGTCTTCTCGATGACTGGGGCCGCCCCGAACACCGGCTGGCTCGACGGCTGCCTCGTCCTCGACGACAAGGGCTTCATCAAGACCGGCGCCGAGCTCTCGACGGAGGATCTCGCCGCCGCGAAGTGGCCACTCGCCCGGGCGCCGCATCTCCTCGAGACGAGCCGGCCGGGCGTGCTCGCGGTGGGAGACGTCCGCTGCGGAAACGTGAAACGGGTCGCCTCGGCGGTGGGCGAGGGCTCGATCGCGATCACGTTCGTGCACCAGATCCTCCTGGAGTAGAGGGCCCGCAGCCGACGCATGATTCCTTCCGCCACGGACGACACGAGACTGTGCCGGGGAATCGCTCCGAAGCTCGCCGCGCATCCGGGCCGGTCCGGCGTCTACGCACTGCCGGATGCGCAGGAGGCATTCGCCGCGAGAATCCTCCTGGCCCGGGCGGCCGACCGTTCCCTCGACGTCCAGTACTACATCTGGCACCGCGACCTGACCGGAACTCTCCTGATGGCGGAGTTGTGCAACGCCGCCGACCGGGGGGTCCGCGTGCGGCTGCTGCTGGACGACAACAACACGGCGGGGCTCGACGACATCCTCGCGGCCCTCGATTCTCACCCGAACGTGGAGATCCGGCTGTTCAACCCCTTCTTCACCCGAAAGCCGCGGATCCTCGGCTACCTGACCGACTTTGCGCGGTTGAACCGGCGGATGCACAACAAGTCGTTCACGGCCGACAATCAGGCGACGATCGTCGGCGGCCGCAACGTCGGGGACGAGTACTTCGGGGCGACCGACGGCGTCCTGTTCGCCGACCTCGACGTCCTCGCCGTGGGCCCGGTCGTGGAGGAAGTCTCGCAGTCGTTCGAAACCTACTGGTCGAGCGAATCCGCGCGTCCCGCGCACCGGCTCCTGCCGTCGGTCTCCCCTGCCGCCCGCGAAGCGCTCACCGCCGCGGCCCGGCGAACCGAGAACAGCCCGGAGGCCGCGGCATACACGCGCGCCGTCCGCAAATCGCCGTTCGTCCGGGAGCTGATGCAGGGAACGCTCGAAATGGATTGGGCCGTCGCGCACGCCTACAGCGACGATCCGGCCAAGGGTCTGGGCCGCGCACGGCCCGAGACCCTCCTGTCGAAACGCCTGGAGCAGGTCCTCGGCCCGGCCCACGCCGACCTCCTCCTCATCTCGCCGTATTTCGTGCCCGGCGCCGAGGGCGTGACGTGGTTCGAGAAGCTCGCCCGCCGCGGCGTCAAGATCCGGGTGCTGACCAACGCCCTCGAGGCCACCGACGTCTCCTTCGTTCACGCCGGCTACTCGAAGCGCCGGCTGGCGCTGCTGAGGCTGGGCGTGACGCTTTACGAGCTCCGGCGGTCGTCGGAAGCGGGTCGGGGCAAGCCGGCCGGGAGAAGGCGCGGTTCGGGCAGCTCCGGGTCGAGCCTTCACGCGAAGACATGCGCCGTCGACGGCGTCCGGGTGTTCGTCGGCTCGTTCAACTTCGATCCGCGGTCCGCGAAGCTCAACACCGAAATGGGTGTCGTGATCGAAAGCCCGCGGCTCGCGCAGCGGATCGGCGACGTATTCCGGGACCGCATTCCGGAGGACTCCTACGAGGTTCGATTCCTGGAGAGTGGAAAGCTGCAATGGGTGGAACGCCGCGACGGGAACACCGTCTGCCACGAGCGCGAGCCCGGAACGACGGCCGGGAAGCGAGCCTGGGTCCGGTTGCTGGGGATTCTCCCGATCGAGTGGCTGCTGTGACCTCTTTGCGCCGTTGAGGTTCCCGGAAGCGCCGAATCGAACCTCCGAGCCGACGCCCGTCGCCGACCTCGGATTCTGGTCCGCGGCCGCGCTCGTCGTCGGACACACGATTGGCGTCGGGATCTTTCTCACGCCCGGCGAACTGATCGGTGCGCTTGCATCGCCCGCCTGGACCCTCGGGCTCTGGATCATCTGCGGCGGGCTCGTCTTCGCGGGCGCCCTGACGTTCGGAGAGCTCGCGTCGCGACGTCCCCAGGCGGGGGGTCTCTACGTCTACCTTCGCGAGGGATGGGGTCCGCGGGTCGCCTACCTCTACGGCTGGACGTGTTTCCTGGTCATGGACCCGGGTCTCGTCGCTTCGCTCGCGATCGGTCTCGCCCGCTACCTCGTCGTGCTCTGGCCGGGCGCCGCGGGAAGCGAGCGATGGCTGGCGGTGGCGACGATCGGGATCCTGGCGCTCGGCAACATGTCGGGCCTGCGGCTCTCCTCGCGCGGCCTGAACGTCCTCACCGGCCTGAAGGTCTTCGCGATCGGAGCCGTCGTCGCCGGCGCCTTCGCGATCGGCCACGGGAGCTGGTCGCACTTCCAGGCGTTCTTCGGGCGTCGTTCCGGAAGCCCCGCGCTCCTTCCGGCGCTCGGTCTCGGCCTGATCGGCGGCTTCTATTCCTTCGGAGGATTCTGGGAGGTCAGCCGGGTGGCGGGAGAAATCCGGGATCCCCGCCGGGACCTGCCGCGCGCGCTCGCGCTCGGAGTTGCGGCGGTGACGGTCCTCTACGCCGCGACCACGGTCGCCTTCATCTATCTCGTGCCGATTTCGGCGACGACCGACGCCTCCGAGTTCGCGAAGTGCGCCGGAGACGCGTTGGCCGGCCCCGGGGGCGCCCGGGCTTTCGCCGCGACGGTCGCTCTATCCGCTGCCGCCAGTGCGGCTGCCTTCCTCCTCATGGCGCCCCGTCTCTACGTTGCGATGAACCGGGACGGTCTCTTCCCATCGGCGCTCGCCCGCCGGCATCCGCTGACGGGGGCCCCGATCCGCGCGACGTTCGTGCTCGCAACGCTGGCGAGCGTCCTCGCCCTGTCCGGCTCCTTTTCTCAGGTCGTCGCCTTCTTCATCTGCCCCACCCTCGTCTTCGTGGCGCTCGCGGCGGCGGCGCTCTTCGTTCTCCGCCGCAGCGATCCGAACGCAACCACCTTTCGCGCTCCCGGGTATCCCGCGACCCCGGCGCTCTTCGTTCTTCTCCTTCTCACGGTCATCGCGCTGATCGTCCTTGCGCGCCCGGTTCCGGCTCTGGCAGGATGCCTGCTCGTGCTCGTCGGCCTGCCGCTTCAGCGCCTTCTACGGACTCGGGAATCCGCGCGATGACCTGGATCAAGACGATTCCGTTTTCGAAGGCGGACGCGAAGCTGCGCGAGGCCGTCGAGAAGCAGCGCGCGCTCTACCCCGCGGAGTACGGCCCGCCCACGAACGTCACGGCCAACGACGAGTCGGAGGGTATCGTCGCCTCTCACTCGCTGATCCCCGACGCCCTCTTCCACTCCTTTGCGACGTTCGGCGCCCTGATGTCACCGGATCTCCCGCTCACCCGGCGGCAGCACGAGATGATCACGACGGTCGTCTCGGTCGCGAACCGCTGCCACTATTGAATCGAGTCACACGCAGAGTTTCTGCGTCGGGTGAGCGTGGACGAGGAGCTGGTCGAAGCGATCCGGCGGGACTACCGGACCGCGCCGATCGAGCCGCGAGACCGGGTCATGCTGGAGTACGTCGAAGAGCTCACCCGGGACGCGACGCGCGTGACCCCCGAACACCACGAGCGGCTCCGCGCCGCGGGCTTCGACGACGTCGGGATCCTGCAGATCACGCTCATCGCCTCCTGGTTCAACTACATCAACCGGGTCGCCGACGCGCTCGGAGTGGGACGTGGAGGACACGCTCCGGAAGAGCGGTAGGGACATGCCGCCCCTCGAGGAGAAGCCCTTTCGATCCGACGAAGAGTCCGTCGACGATACCGGGCCGGTTCACATCGTCATGGGCAGCCCGCGAGTGCGGCCCCACGTCGCCGCGGCAAAAGGTAAGACGGGTGCGCTGACGAAGGACGACTTCACCACGAGCTTTCTCGTGGCCTGGCGGCCCTCGCCGACGCCGCCGCCGCACTGGGTCGAGCTCCTCCGGCAGGCGCCGTTCGGCACGCAGACGATCCGCGCCCGC
>JBKPMI010000499.1:0-7784 GCA_046732075.1 Acidobacteriota bacterium
CGTGCTGCGAGCGGTAGTACGCGAGCACCGGAAACGAAATGTGGCTCTCCAGGACCTCGGCCGACCAGCGCTCCCACTCGTCGAGAAGGTCCGCCAGCGACTCGTCGTCTCCGGCGTGGCGCCGAAGGAGCTCGGACGCCGTGGGAGGCGACCCGGCGCGGGCGTCGAGCAGCGCGATGTTCGACTCGCGGCGCGAAAACGCCTGCGAGAGGATCGGGAGATAGCTGATGACCATCGCGAGGAACGCGAGGCCCGTCCCGGACTCGACGACCGCGAAGAACCTGCCGGACCGGGTGAGTGGCGTGACGTCGCCGAACCCCAACGTGAAGAACGTCGTCCCGCTCATGTAGAAGTGCGCGAAAAAGCCGTCCAGGCCGGGCGGGGCTGCGATCGCGGAATTCAGGCCCCAGCTCCGGAGCGCGAAACCGCAGATCAGCCCGAAGGCCCACGTGGCGAGGAGGAAGATCAGCGAGAGCGGACCGTAGATTCCAAGGTAGTTCTCGCGCGGATTGCCGGGGCGCATCCGCAGTGCGATCGCGCGCCAGGGAGTCCACGTGATGCGATAAAAGATGCGGGCGAGCCGGAACTTCCGCGAGACGCGCCGCGAGAGGATGATGGTCTCGAACGCGTCCCAGAGGACGATTGCGATCAGGAGGATTCCCGCGATGACCGCCGGCGCTTTCAAGGGCCGCCAATTGAATCACTGATTTGAGCGGGGCGGACGTCGTCCTCACGGGCCGCCGGGTCGTGACTCCCGGCGGGACGGGCCCCGCTACCGTCGTGGTCCGCGGCGGCGTCATCGCGTCCGTCTCGGACGGGATTGCGACGGCCGGCCGGGGAGGGGTCGTCGAGCTGGGGGATTCCGTCCTTCTGCCGGGTCTCGTCGACACGCACGTCCACGTGAACGAGCCCGGGCGCACCGAGTGGGAGGGATTCGAATCGGCAACCCGGGCCGCGGCGGCCGGCGGCGTCACCACCATCTTCGACATGCCTTTGAACAGCATCCCGCCGACGACTTCCGCGGAGGCGATGAAGGCCAAGATGGCCGCCGCCCGGGGACGCAGCTTCGTCGACGTCGGGTTCTGGGGCGGCGCCGTTGCCGGCAACGCGGGCGAGCTCGCGGCGATGAAGGAGCTGGGCGCGCCCGGCTTCAAGTGCTTCCTCGTCCCGTCGGGTGTGGCGGAGTTCGAGCAGGTCGGCGGCCGCGATCTCGCGGAGGCCCTGCGGGAGATCGCCCGCATCGGCGCGGTGCTTCTCGTGCACGCGGAGGATCCGCGGCACATCCGTCCGGCCGGGCCGGGAGATCCGCGCGCCTACGCGACGTATCTCGCCACGCGCCCGGCGCGCGCCGAGGACGACGCGATCGCGCTCCTCGTCCGACTCTGCCGCGAGACCGGCGCGCGCGTCCACGTCGTGCACCTCTCGTCGGCCGGAGCGGTGGAGGAGATCCGGCGCGCCCGCGCCGAAGGCCTGCCGCTCTCCGCCGAGACCTGCCCGCACTACCTCTGCTTCGCGGCGGAGGAGGTCCCCGACGGCGCCACCGAGTTCAAGTGCGCTCCTCCCATCCGGGATCGGGAGAACCGGGAGCGACTGTGGTCGGCGCTCGAGGGCGGCGACGTCGAAATGGTGGTGTCGGACCACTCCCCGTCGCCGCCGGAATTGAAGGGCCGGGACACCGGCGACTTTCTGTCGGCGTGGGGCGGGATCTCGTCGCTGCAGCTCCGGCTGCCGGCCGTGTGGACCGCGGCCCGGCGGCGGGGGCACTCCTTCGAGCGCCTGTCGGAGTGGCTCGCCGCGGCGCCCGCGCGCCTCGCGGGCCAGGAGGGAAGGAAGGGAGTCATCGCTCCCGGCGCCGACGCCGACTTCGTCGTCTGGAACCCGGACGAGACGTTCGAGGTGCGGCCCGAGATTCTCCACCACCGTCATGCGCTCTCGCCCTACCTCGGGCGCTTGCTTGACGGCGTCGTTCAGTCGACGTGGCTCGCGGGTGAGAAGATCTTCGAGCGCGGAGAATTCGTGGGACCGCCGCGCGGAGAGATGCTCGCTTGACCGAATTCACCGACCTCGTCGACCTCGCTTCCGAACGCCTGGGCGGCGCGGCCGTCTCGGCGAACGACGAGTTCTTCGCTTCCCGGGAGAACCTCGTCAAGGCGGCGAAGCCGGTCTGGCGCGAGCACGAGTACACCGACCGGGGAAAGTGGATGGACGGCTGGGAAACGCGGCGCCGCCGTGAGCCCGGCCACGACTGGTGCGTCGTGAAGCTCGGGCTCCCCGGCGTCATCCGCGGGGTCTGCGTCGACACCACATTCTTCCGCGGCAACTTCCCGGAGGCCTGCTCGCTCGAGGTCGGGGAAGGCCCGGACGGACCGTGGGTCGAGATCCTGGGCAAGTCGGAGCTTCGCGGGGACTCCCAGAACCTTTTCGCGATCGAAAGTTCACGCCGCGTCACTCACGTCAAGCTCCACATCTATCCGGACGGCGGCGTCGCGCGGCTCCGCGTGTACGGTCTCGTTTCCCCGCAGCCCCCGATGGCCGGCGAGGAGGTCGACCTCGCGGCCCTGGAGAACGGCGGGCTCGTTCTCGCCGCGAGCGACATGTTCTTCGGCGAGCGGCACAACCTCATTCTTCCCGGCCCGCCTCTCGGGATGCACGACGGCTGGGAAACGAAGCGGCGACGCGGGCCCGGTCACGACTGGGCGATCCTGCGGTTCGGTTTTCCCGGGATCGTCCGCCGCGTCGAAGTGGACACGCGCTATTTCAGGGGAAACGCGCCGGGAAGCTGCTCGCTCGAGGTGCTGGAGACCGGTGATCCCCTGTCTCCGGAGAGCCGGTGGGAGGAGGTTCTGCCCTCGACCCCACTGCGCCCCGACGCCGTCCACACTTTCGAGAATCTGCGGTCGTCGCCACCCGCCACGCACGCGCGCCTGAACATCTATCCGGACGGCGGCGTGGCGCGGCTCCGCCTCTTTGGAACGGTCGGGGCCGTGCCCTGACCTCACTCGAAAGGCTGAACGCGCTGCCCGCGGCGGAGGCGGAGACGCAATTCCTGTCCTGCTGCGGTTCGTCGGAGTGGGCGCGGCGCATGGCAGGGGCCCGACCGTTCCCGGACGCAAGCTCCCTCGCGGAGACCGCGGACGCGACCTGGCGGGAGCTGTCGCCGGACGACTGGCTCGAAGCGTTCTCCGCGCACCCCGCGATCGGCTCGAAAGTAGATCTGTCCCGATTTTCACGGCAGGAACAGTCCGGCACGCGCGGCGCGGATTCCGACACGCTCGCGGAGCTCGCGGACCTCAATCGACGATACGCCGACCGGTTCGGACACGTCTTCCTCGTCTGCGCGACCGGCAGGACGGCGGCTGAGATGCTGGCGATCGGCCGGAAGAGACTCGGGAACGACCCGGAGACGGAGCTCGCGATCGCGGCCGAGGAGCAGCGTAAGATCACCCGACTCCGGCTGGAGAAGCTCCTCGGGAGCGAAGCATGAGCGCGATCACGACTCACGTCCTCGATACGTCGCGGGGCCGCCCGGCCGCCGGCGTCGCGGTCACGCTCGAGATCCAGCAGGAAGAGGGATGGAAGTGGCTGGGAGGCGGCCGGACCGACGACGACGGCCGCGCCCGTGAGCTCTACGCCGGCGAGGTGACGGAGGGGACGTACCGGCTGACGTTCAACACCGCCTCGTACTGGGCGTCGTACCGCACCGAGGGCTTCTTCCCGCTGGTGCAGATCGTCTTCAACGTCCGCGATCCGTCCCGCGATCACCACGTGCCTCTCCTCCTGTCGCCGTACGGCTATTCGACGTACCGCGGATCCTGACGGTCGAACGGATGCTCGGCCGGAACAGCTACGGGAAGTCGGGGATCCGGCTCGTCCGCGTGGACCGGGGGGGCACGGATCACGCCGTTTCCGATCTGACGATCGCGGTGCGGCTCGAGGGCGACTTCGAGGCGGCGCACGTCGCCGGAGACAACTCGCTCGTCGTTGCGACCGACACCATGAAGAACACGACCTATGCGCTCGCGAAGGAGTTCACCGGGCGTGAGATCGAGGATTTCGCGCTCGAGCTCTCGGATCACTTTCTCCGGGAGAACTCGCACGTTTCATTGTCCGAGGTGTCGATCGAAGAGCGGCTCTGGAACCGGTTGAGCGCCGCGTCGTTCGAAGGGTCGAGCAACGAACGTCGGACCGCGCGCGTCCGACGTTCCCGCGATTCCATGGCCCTTCACTCCGGGCTGAAAGACCTCCTCATCCTGAAGACTGCGCGGTCCGCGTTCTCCGGGTTCGCGCGCGACCGGTTCACGACGCTTCCGGAAACCAACGACCGGCTGCTCGCCACGTCGCTCACGGCCGAGTGGACGCACGAGGCTGCGGCCGGCCCCTTCGCCGGGCGCTGGGAAGCCGTGCGGCGCACGCTCCTCGACACGTTTTCCGCGCATGACAGCGCCTCGGTCCAGCACACGATCTACGCGATGGGCGAGGCCGCGATCGGCGCCCACCGCGGCCTCGCGGAGATCCGGCTGACGATGCCGAACCGACACCATCTCCTCGTGGACCTCGCCCCGTTCGGTCTCACCAACGAGAACGAAATCTTCGTCGCCACCGAGGCGCCGTACGGGCTGATCGAGGCGACGGTCACGCGGTAGGCGAAAAGCGGGCGGCAGCGCCCTCCGAAGGTTTACCCTCGGATAACCGCCGCGGCCAGGAAATGCCGGGCACAGCGGACCATCGGGGGAGTTCCACCGGTCAGAAAGGAGACGGGAATGGTCAAGTATCAGACGTCGTGCAGCAAGGGACCCCAGGGCGAGATCCTCGTCAATGGGACCTACGTCACCGGCGCCGAGCCCGTGTGGATCGAGCGCGTCGTCATCGAAGAGCTGGACGCGGGCGGAAACACGATCGGTTCGTGGACGTTCCACGTCGACCGCTACATCGATCCGGTCGTGCAGAGCTCGCAGCTCCTCATCTCGAAGATGCCCTCGGGCAGCAACGTGAAGGGCGCGCGCGCCACCGCCTGTTACGTCGAGATCGACAAGGCCGCGAAGTCTCCGGTCTTGAACCTCTAGTCATTCGGTGAGCGCGTGAGCCCGCCGGAGATCGTGTCGGTCGCGCCGGCTCTCGAGGCCGTGCCGCCCCCGGTCCCGCCGGAGCGTCGGGCTGCCGTCCTCGGCAGCCTCATGCTGGTCCTGTTCCTGGCGGCGCTCGACTCGGCGATCGTCGCGACCGCGCTCCCGACGATCGTCGGCGAGCTCGGCGGACTCTCGCACCTCTCCTGGGTCGTGACGGCGTACCTCGTCGCGCAGACGATCGTCACGCCGCTCTACGGGAAGCTCGGCGACCTCTACGGGCGCAAGCGAATCCTCCAGATCGCGACGCTCGTGTTTCTCGCGGGGTCGGCCCTCTGCGGGCTGGCGAGATCGCTTCCACAGCTGATCCTCTTCCGGTTCGTACAGGGGCTGGGAGGCGGTGGAATCATCGTGAGCACGCAGGCGTCGCTCGGCGACATCGTGCCGGCACGCGATCGCGGCCGATACCAGGGGATTTTCGGCGCGGTCTTCGGCGTCTCATCCATCGCGGGGCCGCTCCTCGGCGGCTTCTTCACGAGCCACCTTTCGTGGCGGTGGATCTTCTACATCAACCTGCCGCTGGGCGTCCTCGCGCTCGCGATTCTCGCCGTGACGCTGCCGGCGACGGCCGATCGCGTGCGCCGGCGGATCGACTACCTCGGAGCGGGTCTTCTCGCGGCAGCGCTCACGGCCGTCGTCCTGTTCGCCGACCTCGGGGGGAGCGTCGCGCCGTGGACGTCGCCGCTCGTCGTCGCGCTGGGAGCCGCGGCGCTCCTGGCGTTCGGGCTCTTTGTCCTCGTCGAGCGGCGGAGCTCGGAGCCCGTGATGCCGCTCGGGCTGTTTCGAAACCCGGTCTTCACGGTGACGAGCGGGATCGGCCTCATCGTGGGTTTCGCGCTGTTCGGAGCGGTGACCTACCTGCCGCTCTACCTCCAGCTCGTCCGGGGGTCGAGTCCGACCGTCTCCGGGCTGGAGCTGGTCCCAATGATGGCGGGGATGCTCGTCACGTCGATCGCCTCCGGCCAGATCATCAGCCGCATCGGCCGCTACAAGGCGTTTCCCATCGCCGGCACGGCCGTGCTCTCGGTCGGCCTCTTTCTGGTCTCCCGAATGGACGCCTCGACCACTCGCCTCCAGACGTCGATTTCCATGCTCGTGGTCGGGATGGGCCTCGGCATGGTGATGCAGGTGCTCGTCCTGGCGGTTCAGAACGCGGTCGAGTACGAAGATCTCGGTGTCGCGACCTCCGGCGCGACCCTGTTTCGCCTCATCGGAGGATCGCTCGGTGTCGCGACGCTCGGCGCGATCTTCGCCACCCGGCTCGAATCAATCGTCGCTCGTGAGCTCCCCGGGCACGTCCTCGACTCGAGGCACCTCGGCCCCGCGACGCTGCGCGTTTTGTCCCCCGAGGTTCGAGCCGCCTACTTGCGCGCGTTCACCGGCTCGCTGCAGACCGTTTTCGTGGTCGCCGCGGCCATTGCCGTCCTCGGATTCCTCCTGTCGTGGACCCTGGAGGAGCGCCCGTTGCGGGAGACGATCGCGGCGGGTGCGGGCCTCGGCGAGGGATTCGCGATGCCCTGCGACGACGATCCGGCCGCGCAGATCAGCCATGGACTCTCGGTCCTCCTCCGCCGGGACACGCAGCGCCGGATCCTGGAGGTGGTGGCCGCGCGCGCTGGAGTCGACCTGCGACCCGCCGCGTGCTGGGCGCTCGGCCAGATCGATCGGTCCCCCGAGGCGGATCCGGGAGAGATCGCGCGCGCTCATGCGGTCGACCCCGCCCGAATCGTCGCCGCCTTCGAAGAGCTGCAGAGGAGCGGGATGATCGAGCCGCCCGCCGGACCCCCGGGAGAGCCGCGCCGCCGAAGGCTCACGGCGGCCGGGACCGAGGCGCTCCGCCGGCTGGAGACCGCGAGGCGGGAGCGAATCGGAGAGCTCCTGGCGGACTGGTCGCCGGAGGAGCACCGGCAGGTCGCGGAGCTCCTCCGCCGTTACGCGAGCGACGTCCCGGACGAGGCGCCGGCCCCCGCCGCATCGAACGTTCGCGGAAGGGAACTCTCATGAGCCGAAGCGGGTTCCGGCTTCGCCGCGCCCGCTAACTCTTCCGCCGGCTCCTGAGGATCCTCACGAACGACCGGCCGCGCAGGTCGTCCAACGAAAGACCGCTCATCTCGACCGCCTCCTCCTCGGTGATCGCGCCGCAGCCCCAGGCGCGGAGGAAGTGGTTGAGGAGTCCCTGCCCGGTCGCGGCGTCGTCGAAGACCTCGCCGACGAGCGTGGCCTGACCTGCCTTTTCGACGAAGTTCTTCAGCCGCGCGGAGGCCGCCTCCAGCCCCTCCAGGAAGAACGCGTAGAGCGCGGCGTACCGGGTCGGGAGCTGGGCGGGGTGCAGATCCCAGCCCTGGTAGAAGCCGCGCGAGAGCGAGTGCCGGACGTGGTCGTAGTGGAGCTTCCACGCGGCGTGGACCGCGCGCCGGTTCGCCTCGCGCTCCGCGGACGTCAGCGAACGTCCCTCGGAAGCGCGGTGCGGAGGCACCGGGAGAACGTTGGTCGAGCCGTCCGAGATCCAGACCCCCGTGCCCGCGAGCGCGACCTGGATGACGCTCTTGGCGAAGTCGTTGGCGGGATGGGTGAGCTGCTGGTAGGCCGCCGTGATGTTCAGCGACGCCGTGTAGTCGTACGTGCCGAAGTGCGCGGCGACGCAGCGCCGGCGCGAGGCGC
>JBKPMI010000500.1:0-10976 GCA_046732075.1 Acidobacteriota bacterium
GTCCTAAGCCGATCGAGGCCCGCGAGGTGCAGCACGGTCGAGGCGATCGCTTCCAGATCGTCGAACCCGTAAGTCGGGACGGAGTCGCCGGCCGGGCCGTCGGACACGCGGGCCACGGCGCCCGTCACTTCCGGGCGGGAGATTCCGGCCCGCGTCACCTCGATGCGCGGGATCGGAACGGCCTTGAAGCCCTCGATCAGCACGAGGTCGCAGTCGCAAAACTCCCGTCGGACGAGGTCGGCGAGCGATTCCCCCTCCCGCCGCCGGCGGACGGTGGTCCGGCCCGGGGAGGTGAGCGACCAGACTGCCGCGCCCGCGGCGCCGAGGCGCTGCGAGTCCTTCCCGACGACGTCGTCCTCGAAGTCCTGCGACGTGTGCTTCACGGCGCCCACCCGGAGACCCCGCGCCGCGAGGAGACGAATCAATTTTTCGAGCAGCGTCGTCTTGCCGGAGTCGTGCCCTCCGACGAAGGCCACGAGCGCGGTCGCATGGTCGGGGTACAGGAGGAAGGGATCGCGGCGCGCCAGGAACTTCGGCGCTTCCTCGCGGTGATGCGCGATCTGCCCGAGCGCTCCCCGCCCGGCGTCGAGGTCTTCGCGGAAACGGGCCGAGCCGGTCAGGACGTCGATCGCGGGCCGCGAGTCGAATTCGTACGGATCCTTCCGCCACCGGAAGCTCTCCGGCGCGAGATCGCGGATCGTGTCGATCACCGCGAGACCCGTCTCGAACGGCCGGAAGGTCGCGGGGTCCCGGACCTCCAGTATCACGCCGCCGCAGGTCTGCCCGGCGTGCTTCTCCCAGGCCGGCCGGAAACGCGTGGGAAGGAACTCGACCCCGGCGAGACCTCGCCCGCGCAGCGCGTCGGAGAGGCGGAGCGGGTCGAGCCACGGCGCGCCGAGAAGCTCGAACGGCCGCGTCGTCCCGCGCCCCTCGGAGACGTTCGTTCCCTCCAGCAGGCACATGCCCGGATAGACGCGCGCGGCCGCCACCGTCGGGATGTTGGGAGACGGCGGGATCCACGCGACGCCGGTTTCGGGGAAAGCGACGTCCCGCGCCCAGCCGCTCATCGGAGACACGGAGAGGTCGAGGTCGAGCCCGCGCTCCGCCGCGAGCAGGCGGGCGAGCTCTCCGGAGGTCATGCCGTGGCGCACCGCGATCGGGTGGAGTCCCACGAAGGACAGGTGATCTGGCTCCTGCGGCGCTCCCTCGACGCCGCCGCCCAGCGGATTGGGTCGGTCGCAGACGACGAAGCTCTTCCCCGCTTCGGCGCACGCTTCCATGGCGAGAAGCATCGTCCAGTGAAACGTGTAGTAACGGCTCCCCACGTCGGGCACGTCGAAGACGAGAACGTCCAGGTCCGCGAGGTCTTCGGCGCGCGGCTTCAGGCTCTCGGCCGTCGTTCCATAGAGCGAAGCCACGGGCAGGCCGGTTTCGCGATGCGTGGACGCCGAGACGCCCTCCATGTATTCGGCGCCGCCGTCGACGCCGTGCTCCGGACCGAAGAGCCGCACCAAGCGGACGTCCGGCACGTCGAAGAGCGCCTTCCACGTCGGGATGCCTCGCGCCGTGACGCCGGCGTGGTTCGTGAGGAGCCCGACCCGCTTTCCGGCGATGGGCCCGGGATTCTCGAGGAGCCGGTCGATCCCGAGAACTGTCGGTCGCCGTGCGGCGCTCACCCGGCGCTCCCCCCGCCCGGGCGGGGATGCGGCGGCTTCTCTCCCCGCACGAGGCCGAGCGCGTGCGGGATCAGGTCCAGGACGGCGCGGAGGCAGTCGGCCGCGCCGTTCGGAGACCCGGGGAGCGCGAGCACCAGGGATCGGCCGCGGACGCCCGCGACCTGGCGGGAGAGAAACGCCGCCGGAAATTCGCGGCCCGTGTCCGCGCGCATCTTCTCGGCGAGTCCCGGCGCCTCGACGTCGAGGACGCGGCGCACCGCCTCGGGCGTGCGATCGCGCGGCGCGACGCCGGTCCCACCCGTGAGCACGATCAGGTCGGTCTCGCCGGAGTCCGCCCGCGCGCGCACGACCCGCTCGATCCGGGCGGGCTCGTCCGGGACCACGTCGCGCGACACGACGACGCTCGGAAAACCGGCGGCGGCGAGCGTTTCTTCGCACGCCGGACCGCCGCGATCCTCGCGCTTGCCCGAGGCGACGCCGTCGGACACGGTGACGATCGAGACCCGGATCGGCTGGGACATTCCCTCTCCTTCGGACTCCAGAATGACGGCGCGGCGGGCGGTTACTATAGCCGCCATGACGGTCCTCGACGCCCGCGGGCGGTCGCTCACGAGGGGCGGATAGTCATTCCCGCTGGTCGTCCGCTTGCAAGGCGGGGGCGGTGATGTCGGAGTCCCCCGGACCGTCGCGCGCCGCCTACTACTCCGCGATCGCTCTGTTCGTCGCGATCCTCGCGTTCGCCGTGCTCGGGCTCGTCCGGTCCTCGACCCTCGCAGTCCCGGGAAGGGGTGATCGCAGCCCGACCCCCCGACCTTCGGACGTGCGTACCCCGACGGCGGCCGCGCCCGCGCCGACCGCGGAGATCCCGCCGCCGACGCCGTCGGCCCCGACGCGGCCTCCGAGCATGACCTACCTGTATCCGCCGCCCGAGGAGACCGCAGCGGCGCCGCTCCCGCAGTCGACTCCGCCGATTCCCGACCCGACTCCTCAGCCGCGGCGGTAGGGACCCGAGCGGCCTCCGGTCTTCTCGAGCAGGACGATCTCGCGGATCTCGATCGCGCGGTCGAGCGACTTCGCCATGTCGTAGAGCGCGAGACAGGCGCCGGCGACCGCCGTCAGCGCCTCCATCTCGACTCCCGTCCGCGCCGAGGTGGACACGGTCGCAGTGACGACGACTTCGCGGGACTTCGCCTCCAGCCGGCACTCGACCGCGATCGACTCCAGGCCGATCGGATGCGCGAGCGGGACGATCTCCGGCGTCTTCTTCGCGGCGAGGATCCCGGCGAGACGGGCCACGGCGAGAGCGTCCCCCTTGGAGAGACGGCCCGCCGCGAGTGCGTCGAAAGCGGCGCGCCCCATGCGGACCCGGCCCCGGGCGACGGCGCGGCGGCGCGTGGCCGCTTTTCCGCCGACGTCGACCATGCGGGCGCGCCCGCGCGAGTCGAGGTGGAGAGAGCTCTTCCGCAAACCCGTCGGCCGGGGACGCCGCGGCGTCTTCCCGCGCGCGGGACCGGAAGCAGGCGGCTCCTCCCCTGCGCTCATCCCCGCTCCCGGTGCGCCGCCCAGTCGGCGAGCGTGTTCATGTTCGCGAATGCCGCCCGGCTCGGGTCGAACTTCCGCCACACCTTCTCGGGCAGGATTTCGGCGGCGACCTCGTCGGCGAGCCCTCCGAGGGAGAGCATGCCCTTTTCGATGCGCGTCTTGGCGAAGCGTGCCGCGGATCGGCGCCAGACCGCGGCGAGCGGCTGCAGCCGGCCGTCGGCCTCCGGGATCAGCGCGGGCGCCGGCGTTTTCATTCCGGCCTCGGCGATCGCCCGGATCACGTCGTGGTTCAGCCCGGGAAGGTCGACGGCGAGGATCAGGATGCGGTCCTCCGCCTCCTCGAGCGCCCGGTAGAGGCCATGGATCGGGGCGAAATCGGGAGAGCGGTCGAGGATGACGGTCGCGGGTCCGATCGGAAAATCCGGCGTTTCCTTGACGACGACGAACACCTCCCGGAAGAGAGTCGAGAGGCGCCCGGTCTGGAATTCGAGGAGGTTTCCGGCGCCCCACGGAAGCGCCGCCTTGGGGCGACCCATCCGCCTCGAAGCGCCGCCGGCGAGGACGGCCGCCGGCATGGGAAGCTTCACCGCCGGAAATGCTAGCACCACCAATGAGGAGGCGAGTGCAGGGCCGTAGGCCCTGTCCCCGCAACTTTCGCCGGCCGTGATCTCCGTGATCGTCCCGTTGCGGGAAGAGGGCCCCGAGGTCGCGGCGCGGCTTTCCGTCTTCCACCGCCCGCCGGAGTCCGAGCTCCTCCTGGCAGACGGCGGCGGCAGTCGGGGAAGCCGCCTCGCCAGAGCCGCGGCGGAGGCCCGGGGGGGCATCTTCTTCTTTCTCCATGCCGACTCGCGGCCTCCCGACGACGCGCTCGGGATCATCCGCCGCGCGATCGGCAAAGGCGCGGACGCCGGCGCGTTCTCCCTCGCATACGGAGATTCCGCGCCAGCGATGCGGTGGATCGCGTGGTGGGCGAACCGCCGGTCGCGCGTCGCCCGCCTCCCGTTCGGCGACCAGGGGATCTTCTGCACCCGCGCCGCCTACCTGCGTTCCGGCGGATTCCGCGACCTTCCCCTCTGCGACGACCTCGACCTCGTTCTGCGCCTCCGCCGGGCGGGGCGCTTCGAGATCCGGCCGGAGAAGACGATCACCTCTTCTCGACGCTACCGCGAGTCCGGCGCCCTCCGGCAGGTGCTCCGAAACTGGAAGGTGATGGCGGGCTATTTCGCGGGAGTCCGCCCGGAAACGCTCAGCCGGTGGTACGAGGGGCGGTGACGCCGGAGGCACCGCGATCCCGGAGCTCCAGAAGCCGCGCCTTCACGCCCCCCCACTCCTCGTCGAGGATGCTGTAGTAGACGTCGTCGCGGACCCGGCCGGTCGACGTGATGGCGTGTTTGCGCAGGGTGCCCTCTTCCCGTGCGCCGATACGCTGGATCGCCGCCCGGGACTGCTCGTTCAGACGGTCGGTCCTCAGCTCGACCCGAACGCAGCCGAGCTTCTCGAACGCGTGCGTGAGCATCAGGAGCTTCGCCTCGGTGTTGATCGCGGTGCGCTGCCACTCCCGCCCGATCCACGTCCAGCCGATCTCCACGCGGCGGTTGGACGCGTCGAAGGTCGCGAACCGCGTGCTGCCGACGGGCCGGCCGGCGGCGCGGGCGATCGTCGCGAACGGGAGGACCGTCCCGGACCGGGCCGCGGCGAGCGCCCTCTCGACGTACGCGCGAAGCTCGTCGTGCGAGAGCGCGCGCTCGCTCGTCCACTTCCAGATCTCTTCGTCGAAGGCGACGCGGGAGAGGTCGCCCAGGTGGGCCAGGGACAGGGGCTCCAAGCGAACGTGACGACCTTCGAGCGTTACCGGTTCGAGAGCGGACGGGGTCATTTGCCGCCGTCTCCTCCCAGGATGATCGGCAGGCCGTTCTTCCCGCTGCCGATGACGACCACCTTCGAGTTCGGGCTCATCGCCAGCTTCTCCGTGGCCTCGATTCCCTTCCACTCCAGGAGCGCCGGGCTGATGCCCGCCGCCACGATCCGCTGGAAGTCGGCGATGCCCTGCGCCTCGATCCTCTTCCGCTCCGCCTCCTGCTGCTCCTTCTGCAGCACGAACTTCATCTGCTCGGCCTCCTGCTCCCGGCGGAGCTTTTCCTGGATGGCGTTGGCGACGATGTCGGGAAGCCCGATCTTCCGGAGCAGGACGGCCTCCGCGACGATGCCCCGGTCTCCCGCCAGCTTCCGGAAGAGCTCCAGGGTCTCCCGGGCGATGCGCTCGCGCTCCGCCGAGTAGAGAACCTTCGCCTCGTACGAGGCAGTCACCTCGCGGATGGCCGAACGGATCTGCGGGTGCACCGCGATCTCCTCGTAGTCCCTCCCGATGGTCCGGTAGATGTCGTCCGCCTTCTGCGGATCGATCCGGTAGAGGAGCGACCCCTCGAGCTCCATCGTGAGCCCTTCCTTGGACGGCACCTCCGCCGTCTCTTTCACTTCCTGCGTCTTCACCGACATCTTGACGACCCGCGTGAAGGGGAAGACGACGTGGACGCCGGCCGGCAGAACGCTCGACGAGACGTTCCCGAAGAAGTCCTTCACGCCGACATGGCCGGCGGGGATCACCGTGATCGGGTTGCCGGCGAGAAAGAGGAGGAGCACGATGCCGACGATCGCGAGCCGGAAGAAACGACGACCGGGTTGAGACGGGGGCACGACCTCGAAGAGCTTCGACATGACTTCCTCCTTCGCCGGGCTGGCGGCCCAGTCTATTGGCTCGAAGCCGACGGGGCGCCCGACGCGAAAAAGGCCCCGCGCCGGACGGCGCGAGGCCTCGAAAAGCCGCGGGGCTGGGGGATCAGGAGGAGCGCGTGTAATTCACGACAAAGAGTCCGATCAGGGCGAGCGCCGCCGCGAGCAGGATGAGCGCGCCGCCGGAGAGCGTCGGGACCACCGCGGGCGGACCCGCCACGGTCGGGACCGGCGTCGGACCGGACGGGGTCGGCGTCGGAGGCGCCGCGCCCGCCGGCAGGTCGAAGATCGCGGCGATCATCGAGAGGCAGTCGTTCACGTAGGCCGTGGGCTGGATCGTCAGGGTGTTCGGGCCCGGGCTGAAGAGCGCGGTCACGTCGAACGACTTCTGGTCCCAGAGGCCACCGCTGGTTGCCCCAGCGGTTCCCTGGTCGGGGACCGTGTCGCCCTGCCAGTTGCTGCCGTTGGGGGGAAGAATCGTCTGGCCGTTGATACGGAACTCGTCGTCCGGGAAGCTCTGGCCGTCCGAGACGATCATCCGCATCGTTACCGGCCCGCTGGTGTAGACGATTCCGGCGAGGCTCGCGTTCCATCCCGCGGAGTCGAAAGCGTTGTTGATGTTCGAGTCGTTCCCGTTGAAGATGACGAAGTCCCGGTTGTTGGAGGCATTTCCGTCGTTGTAGAAGATGACCAGCGACACGCCGTTGACGTCGGCCACCGGGGACGTTTTTCTGAAGTTCGAGAGGGTGTACGTCCCGTTCCCGGACACGAGGCTCGTCACGTTCGCACGGTAGGCCTTCGAGTTCTGGAAGCCCCAGCAGTTGTTGTCGCTGTTGCCGATGTTCGTCCCGGTGATCGGCGTGCCGTTGAAGGTGACGGCGGCGTTCGCGTCTCCGGTGTCGTTGGTGGGTCCCATCCAGTAGAGATATGCCACCGTGACGGTCCCGCTGATCCCGGTCACGACGATGCTGCCGGTTCCCTGGCCCCGCATTCCTCCCGCTCCGAACATGGCGAAATCCGTGTTCGGAACGGTCGTGAAATTGACCAGATCGCTCGCGGCGAGAGAGGTGACCACCAGGAAGGAAATCGCCAGGGAAAGTAGAGCCTTTCTCGGCATGGAAGCTCCTCCTGCTTTTTCGAGGAGCGTAGGCACCCGTTGCAGATATGTCAAGCCGGCATTTCGACGACGCGCCGGCGGAGGCCCGAATCCCGCTAGACCATTTTCAGGAGGTGCCCCATCTTGTTCTTCTTCGCCTCGAGATACCGGCGAGACACGTCGGTGGGTCCGACTTCGAGCGGAACCCGCTCGACGATCTCGAGGCCGTAGCCGCCGATCGCCACGTACTTCGAGGGGTTGTTCGTCATGAGGCGCATCTTGCGGACGCCCAGGTCCCGGAGGATCTGGCAGCCGACGCCGTAATTGCGGATGTCGGGCGGGAACCCGAGCTTTTCGTTCGCGGAGACGGTGTCGTGCCCCTGGTCCTGCAGCTCGTACGCCTTCAGCTTGTTGACAAGACCGATGCCCCGTCCTTCCTGCAGGAGGTAGAGGAAGACGCCCCGGCCGGCCTCGACGATCTTCTCCATGGCGAGCGCGAGCTGCGCTCCGCAGTCACAGCGACTGGAGCCGAAGACGTCCCCCGTCAGGCACTGCGAGTGAACCCGCACGAGGACCGGCTCGTCCTCCCGGATCTCCCCGTGTACCAGCGCGATGTGCTCCTCGTGGGTGACGTCGCTCTTGTAGGCCGCGAGCGTGAACTCGCCGAACCGGGTCGGAAGACTCGGCGCCGCCACGCGGTGAACCAACCGTTCGGTCTTCATGCGGTGGCGGATCAGGTCCGCGACCGTCACCATCACCAGGCTGTTCTGTTCGCAGAATCTGGTCAGGTCCGGAACCCGCGCCATGGTGCCGTCCGCATTCATGACCTCGCAGATGACGGCCGAGGGATGGAGTCCCGCGATCCGCGCGAGGTCGACCGACGCTTCGGTCTGGCCGGCGCGCTTCAGGACCCCGCCGGCCTGTGCGCGGAGCGGGAACATGTGTCCGGGGCGCGCGAGGTCGCCCGGGCGCGTCGCCGGGTCGATCGCCGCCTTGACCGTGGCCGCGCGGTCCGCCGCGGAGATTCCAGTCGTCACGCGGCCGCGGGCTTCGATCGAAACGGTGAACGCGGTCCCGAAGTTGGACGTGTTCTCGGTCACCATCAGCGGAAGCTCGAGCTCGTCGCACCGCTCCTCGGTGAGCGCCAGGCAGATCAGGCCGCGCCCTTCCCGCGCCATGAAGTTGATGGCCTCGGGGGTGACCTTTTCCGCGGCGAGGACGAGGTCGCCCTCGTTTTCCCGGTCCTCGTCGTCCACGACGACGACGAAGCGTCCCGCGCGGAGCTCCTCGACCGCCCGGTCGATGGGGGAGAAGGGGGCCCGTTCTGTACTCATTCGAACCATTTTCTCATGTCGGGACCGGGACCGGTCTCAGAAGACGGCCGGCTCCTCATAGGTAGCGAAGACCTCGCGCATCACGTCGGAGATCTCGCCCACCGTGGCGTAGGTCTTGACCGCTTCGACCAGCGGCGGCATGACGTTCTTCCCGTCGGCGCAGGCCTGCCGGAGCGTCCCCAGAGCCGCGGTGACGGCCTTTCCGTCGCGGCTCCGGCGCAGCGCGGCGAGGTCGGCCTTCTGCTTCTCCTCGACGGACTCGTCGATGTAGAGGGTCTCGATCGGCGCCTCGTTCTCCTCGATGAACTCGTTGACGCCCACGACGATCTTGTCCTTCGCATCGACGGCCCGCTGGTACGCGTACGCCGCGTCCATGATCTCGCGCTGCGGGAAGCCCGCCTCGATCGCCTCGACCATTCCCCCGAGCGCGTCGATGCGGCGGAAGTAGTCGAAGCACCCGCGCTCCATCGCGGTCGTCGCCTCCTCCACGAAGTACGAACCGCCCAGGGGATCGATCGTGTTCGCGACGCCGGACTCGTGGGCGATGACCTGCTGCGTCCGCAGAGCGAGCTTGACCGCGAAGTCGCTCGGCAGGGCGAGCGTCTCGTCGAGAGAGTTCGTGTGGAGGGAGTTCGTTCCCCCGAGCACCGCGGCCAGCGCCTGGAGGGTCGTGCGCACCACGTTGTTGTACGGCTGCTGCGCGGTGAGCGAGCAACCCGCGGTCTGCGAGTGGAACCGGCACATCCAGGATCGCGGGTCTTTCGCGCCGAACCGCTCCCGCATCGTCTTCGCCCAGACGCGGCGCGCCGCCCGGTACTTCGCGATCTCCTCGAAGAAATCGTTGTGCGCGTTGAAAAAGAAGGAGAGGCGGGGAGCGAACTCGTCGACGTCCAGGCCCGCGTCGATGCCGTATTTCACGTACTCGACGCCGTCCCGGAGCGTGAAGGCGAGCTCCTGGAGCGCCGTCGATCCCGCCTCGCGGATGTGGTACCCCGAGATCGAGATCGTGTTCCAGCGCGGGACGTGCTTGGCGCAGAAGGAGAACTGGTCCGTGATCAGGCGCATCGAGGGGCGCGGCGGGAAGATGTACTCCTTCTGGGCGATGTACTCCTTCAGGATGTCGTTCTGGAGCGTGCCCCCGACCCGGTCCCAGGGGGTGCCGTGCTTGTCCGCGACCGCGAGATACATCGCGAGCGCGATCGGCGCCGTGGAGTTAATGGTCATCGACGTCGTGACGCGGCCGAGGTCGATCCCGTCGAAGAGGACTTCCATGTCGGCCAGCGAATCGATGGCGACGCCGCACTTTCCGACCTCTCCCCGGGCCATCTCGTGGTCGGAGTCGTACCCGTAAAGCGTCGGGAGGTGGAAAGCCGTCGAAAGACCGGTCTGGCCGTGGTCGAGAAGGTAGTGGAAGCGCTGGTTCGTCTGCCGCGCCGTCCCATAGCCCGCGAACTGACGCATCGTCCAGAGCTTCCCGCGGTACATGGTCGGCTGGACGCCGCGGGTGTAGGGATACTCGCCGGGCCAGCCGAGGTCGCGCTCCGGATCGAAGCCCGCGAGCGTGTCGGGCCCCGCCAGAGGGTCGACCGGCGCTCCCGAAACGGTCGTGAAATCCCGCTTCCAGCGAGGCTTTTTCGCGAACGACTCGGCGACGGATTTCTCCCACCCCCGCCGGCCTTCGCGCACCGCGGCCGGGATCGTCGGATCGAAGTCTTTCTCGTCGCTCATGCGTCGTTACCGGTGGTCAGGATAGCCCAATCGTTTGAGTGATTTCCAACCGATCTTCCGGATCTCCTTCCGCGGCATGAAAGATGCAACAACTGTCCCGCGGCCATTTGGCCGCAAGCACAAGGAGGAACTTCATGACGAAACGGATCAGCACTCTCTTGGGGGTTCTCGCGGCGGTGGCGTTTGCGGTTGCGTGCGCGCAGACCGACGCGGGGATCACGGGCAAGGTCAAGTCCAAACTCGCGGCGGATGACACCGTGAAGGCTTACCAGATCGACGTCGACACCAAGGACAAGGTCGTCACGCTCTCCGGTAACGTCGACAGCCAGGCCGCCAAGGATCAGGCGGTTGCGCTGGCGCGCGGCACCGAGGGCGTCGCGGACGTGGTCGACAACATCACGGTCGCGGGTGGATCGGCAGCGATGCCGGGCGAGCATCCCGCGGGTGAGATGGGCGGCGGCGCGAACCCGAGCGCGAACGCGGCGGGCACGGCCCCCGCGCCGGGCGGCGAGCACGACGCGGCGGTCGGCGGCAACGCCCCGAACCCCGAGCCGGATCGGCCGGTCGGGACGGTGATGGACGACGCCGCGATCACGGCGGCCGTCAAGGCGAAGCTCCTGGCGGATCCGACGGTCGGCGGCCTCAAGATCGACGTCGACACCCGCAACGGCGTGGTCTACCTGACGGGCGACCACATGAAGAGCCAGGCCGAGATCGACACGGCGATGAAACTCGCCAAGGAGACCTCGGGCGTCAAGAGCGTCGAGAACAAGATGGTGGTGGGCGACAAGCACTGAGCTTTTCGCCGATCTGACCGGTGAGCGATCACCGGTCTGTCCCAAAGGGGCCGGGCGCAAGCTCGGCCCTTTA
>JBKPMI010000501.1:0-11844 GCA_046732075.1 Acidobacteriota bacterium
CCGAACAGGATCACGAGCCCGCCCAGGAAGAAGCGCGGATGCGCGACTCCCGTCTTCCAGAGGACGATCAGCCAGATCGAGCTGAAGAGATAGAGCAGGTTCGTGGCCGCGAGCAGCAGGCCGCCGCAGTAGCGGGAGAGAAGGAGCTTCGTCCGCCCGACCGGCCGGGAGAGATAGAGGTCGATCGTCCCCTTCTCCTGGAGACGCGGCACGAGGTGCGCGGTCGCAAAGAGCGCCATGAAGGTCCCGAGCATGTAGAGGAATCCGGCGAACCCGGACTCGAAGCCGAGGACGAGCTTGTTCAGGTCGAGCTTGTCGCCTCCGGTGTCGACGGCTTTTCCGAACAGCTTCGCCCCGGCCAGCGCGCCGTCGACGATGTCGAGGTTCACCGCGAGCGCGAACGTCAGGATGAAGAGCGTGGAAAGCGCGAAGTACGCCACGAGCGTCCACCGCGCCGACGCCTCGCGAAAGACCTCCTCGACGCTCGCAATCCAGGCTCTCACTGGATCTTCTCCTCTTCTTCCTTCGCCTCACCCGTGCGCACCAGGTCCACGAAGACGTCTTCGAGGCTCGACCGCACCGGCGAGAGCTCGGAGAGCACGCCTCCCCGCGACCGGGCCGTGTCGACGAGCGTGTTCAGGTGAGCCAGGTCGCGCGTCGTCAGAACGAGGTGGCCGTTGACCCGCTCGACGCCGGCTCCGCTCGCCCGGAACGCCTCGAGCAGCGGCTCGTCCACGGGGGACACCGTCATCCGGTAGCGCGACCCCTGCGCGGTCAGGTCCGCGATCCGTCCCTGCGCCGCGACCTTTCCCCGGCGCAGCACCGCGACGCGATCGCAGGTGAGCTCGATCTCCGAGAGCAGATGCGAGTTCAGCAGGATCGCCCGGCCGCGCGCGGCCTCCTCGCGCAGGAGGTCGCGGATCTCCCGCCGCCCGACCGGATCGACTCCGTCCGTCGGCTCGTCGAGCAGCAGGACCTCCGGATCGTGGACCAGCGCCGACGCGAGACCCAGGCGCTGCGTCATTCCCTTGGAGAACTTCTTCACCTTCACGTCGGCCCAGTCGGAGAGACGCACGCGCGCCAGGAGCTCGGGGATCCGGGCGTTCAGCGTCGCGCGATCCATCCCGGACATCCGGCCGAAGATCGAAAGCGTCTGCCGTGCGCTCAGGTAGCCCGGAAACCGGTGTCCCTCCGGCAAATAACCCACGCGCTGCCGGCTCTTCGGGTCGCCCACCGGAATTCCGAAGAGCTGCGCGGAGCCGTCGGTCGGACGCGTCAGACCCAGCAGGATCTTGACCGTCGTCGTCTTGCCCGCGCCGTTGGGCCCCAGGAGGCCGAAGACCTCCCCGGCCTCGACCGACAGGTCGATCCCGTCGAGCGCGCGGACCGTCCGCGTCCCGAACCGGGAGCTGTAGACCTTGCGAAGTCCTTCCGCCGCGATCACCGGGGTCACACCTTCTTAAACGCAGCGGCCCCGCGGAAGTTCAGACCCCGAATAGGGGACAGATTCATTTTCCCGCGACGATTTCCCAGCAATTTCGCCGAAAAGAGCCGCTGGCGCGGCCCTTGCGGAGAGCCGCCCCGTGAACGCCCGCCGCAGCCGACTCCTTCCCGCGATCGGGATCGGGCTCGCCGTCCTCCTCGTCCTCCTGGCGATCGCGGTCCGGGTCGTCCCGAACCGGCTCCTGCGTTCCAACTCCATCCGGTCCCAGGTGAACGAAGGTCCCGACAGCGGGCTCCTCGACTACGAGTCGGCGGAGTCGCGACTTCCCGGAACGATCCACGTGAAGAACCTGACCTTTCGCGACCGGGATCCGAAGGCCGAGTGGTCGGTCGCGCTCGCGGAGGCGGACCTGACCTACTCGCTCGCAGACCTGCTGCGCCGGCGTTTCCACGTCACGCGGGTGCGCGGCAACGGGCTCGTGTTCCACGCAAGGAACCGGCTGACCCGCGCCGAGGCGACGCCCGCGTACGTGCGGAAGCTGCCACCCATCCCCGGCTTCCCCGACCCGCCACTAATCTCGCCGGCCCCCCCGAAGAAGCCGCCCACCGGAAAGGTGTGGAGCATCCTCGTCGAGAACCTCCAGGTCGATTCGGTCCGCGAAGTCTGGATCGACAACGTCCGGTACACCGGCAGCGGGCGCCTGACCGGAGGGTTCTTCCTTCACCCCGGGCAGCAGGCGGAGGTCTACGCGAGCGACGTCGTTTGCGACAGCGGCGTGCTCCGGTCCGGGACCGACGTCCTGTCCGACGACGCGAAGATAAAGATCGCGGGGCGCTTCCCGGTCTGGGATCCCAAGAAGTTTTCCGGCAGCCAGGTTCTTCGGCTGGCCATCGGGACGGCGGACGCGGATCTCCACCTGCCGACCGCCGAGCTCGTCAACGAATTGATCGGCGAGCCCGCCGGAACGCGCCTCGAAAAAGGGAGCGGGCGGATGACCGTCAAGTCCTCGGTCGAGCGCGGGGTCGCGAGCGGCGTCGTGCAATTCTCGTCGCGCGATCTGGCGCTCCGGATCCTGGACGTCGCGATGCGCGGCCGCTTCGAGGCCCGGATGGCGCTCTCCGGCGTGCGGCTGGAGACGATGGGAGGCGGCCGCCTCGACGGAGGCTTCGTGAACCTGACCGACGCGCGCCTGGTCGAGGCCGACGGCTCGACCCGGCCGTGGTGGGGACGGATCGATTTCGCCCCCGGGGCCTTTCGGCCGAAGACCGAGGCGCTTTTCACGACGACGGCCTCGGCGCGCGCCCGCGACTCCCGGCCGCTCTTCCGGATCGTGGGAGTGAAGCTGCCCAAGTGGGTCGGCCGCCTCCTCGACCTCGACGAAGGGCTCGCCGCAAAGGCCTCGGTGCGGATCGGAAAGGCTCTCGTCGAGATCCGGAAGTTGACCGCGCGGACCGGCAAGCTCCGCATCGACGGCGATTACCTCGCCCGAGGCCGGACGAAGAGGGGGACATTTCTGATCGACAGCGGGATCCTTTCGGTCGGCGTCGGGATGGACAGCGGCCGGACGGAGTTGGACGTCCTCGGGCCCCGGAAGTGGTTTCGCGAACGCGCCGGGTGGGAGCCCACGAAGGACTGATCGCGGTATACATTCCAGCAGTGACCACCGTCGTCGGCCTCCTCGGTTTCGGTCGGATCGGGCGGAACCTGTTCCGCCTGCTCTACGACCGGGATGACATCCGGCTTGCTGTCATCAGCGACTGGAACGACCCGGAGCCGCTCGAGTACCTCCTCCGTTTCGACACGATGCTCGGCCGCTTCCCGGACGAGGTCTCGATCCGGGAAGGGAACCTGTACGTGGCCGGACGGCAGATCCGGATGATCACCGGAAAGGACCAGGGCCCGGTCCCCTGGGGTGAGCTCGGCGTTGATACGGTGCTCGAGGCGACCGCCCGCGGACGGACGCGCGCCGAGCTCGAAGCCCACCTCCAGGCGGGCGCGAAACGCGTCATCGCCTGTTCACCGCCGCTCGAGCCACCCGACGTCACCGCGGTCGTCGGCGTCAACGACGAAATCCTCGAGAGCCGGCACCGCATCGTTTCGAACGCCTCCTCGACCGTGCACTGCCTCGCGCCGATCGTCCGGATCCTGCACGACGCCTTCGGGATCGAGCGGGCCCTCTACACGACGGTCCACTCGTACACCAGCCGCCACCGGCTCGCGGACGTCCCGGCCGAAGACATGCGGCTGGGCCGGGCCGCCGCGGAGAACATCATTCCGCAGGAATCGCGCTCCCCCGGGATGGTCATGCAGGTCGTGCCCGAGCTCACGGGCCGCGTGACCGGCGCCGCCGTCGCAGTCCCGGTGCGCAACGGCTCGGCCGTCGACCTGGTCTGCTGGCACTCCCGCAAGGTCACGCCGATTGCGATCAACGAGGTCGTTCGCACCGCAGCCGCGACGGACCGCTGGAAACGAGTGCTCGTGTACGAGCACGAGCCGATCGTTTCGAGCGACGTCGCCCGATCCTCCTGGTCCAGCACTTTCGACTCGCTCGCGACCATGGTTCTGGGCGAGAACGTCTCCAAGACGATTTCCTGGTACGACTCGGGGTTCGGGTATGCGCACCGTGCGGTCGATCTGATCGAGCGGTTCGCCCGGCTGGACCTCGCGGCGGAGGCGCCCCGATGACGGTCCGCGTCGGAATCAACGGTTTCGGCCGGATCGGGCGGTCGGTCTTCCGCATCCTCTCGGCGCGGAAGGACATCGAGGTCGTCGCGATCAACGACCTCTTCGACAACCGGCACCTGGCGTACCTCCTGAAGTACGACACGGTGATGCGGGTTTTCGAACACGAAGTCACCGCCGACGCCGATGCGATGTGGGTCGACGGCCGGAAGGTCCTCATGACCGCCGAGAGGGACCCGGCGCAAATCCCGTGGGGGAAGCTCGGTGTCGAGATCGTGGTCGAGTCGACCGGCGTCCTCCTCACGCGGGAGAAGCTGGAAAAGCACCTCGCCGCCGGCGCGAAGCGCGTCATCCTCACCGTCCCCCCGAAGGACGAGATCGACGGGATGATCGTCATGGGCGTCAATGACGCAGCCTTGACGCCGAAACACCGGATCGTGTCGAACGCCTCGTGCACGACGAACTGTCTCGCCCCGCTGGCGATGGTCCTGGACGACGAGTTCGGCATCGAGCAGGGGTTCATGACGACGGTGCACGCCTACACGAACGATCAGCGCCTCGCGGACGTGCCGCACAAGGACCTCCGCCGGAGCCGCGCCGCTACCGAGAACATCATCCCGACGACGACCGGCGCCGCGCGCGCCGTCGGAAAGGTCCTGCCGAAGTTGAAGGGCCGCCTCGACGGCATGGCGATGCGGGTGCCCGTCCCGGACGGATCGGTCGTCGATCTCTCGTGCCGGCTCCGGAAGAAGCCGGACGGAGCGGAGGTGAACGCCGCGGTCCGGCGCGCGGCGGAGGGCCCGTTGCGCGGGATCCTGGAGTACAGCGAGGTGCCGCTCGTCTCGAGCGACGTCATCGGAAATCCGCACTCCTCCATCTTCGACGCGCTATCCACGATGGCGTCGGGCGACGGCTACCTCAAGGTCGTCTCGTGGTATGACAACGAGTGGGGCTACTCGAATCGCGTGGTGGACCTCATCACCCGGCTGGCCACCCTGGGAGACTGACGGAGGTCGCAATGCATCACTCGACCGGGTTTCTGAACCTCGTCAACGACGCCAAGTCCCGCGTCCGCGAGACGACCCCCGAGGTCGTCCGGCGGCGCCAGGAGACCGGGGACCCCTTTCACCTCGTCGACGTTCGAGAGGACACCGAGTGGGAGCGCGGCCGCGCCCTCGGATCGATTCACCTCGGCAAGGGAATCATCGAAAGGGACATCGAGCGCGCGATCCCGGATCGCGACGCCGAGATCGTTCTCTATTGCGGGGGCGGTTTTCGCTCCGCGCTCGCCGCGGACACGCTCGCGAAGATGGGTTACACGAACGTCGTTTCGATGGACGGCGGCTGGAAACGCTGGCGCGAGCTGGGCTATCCGGTCGAGAGCGGAAGCTAGGGTCCGAGGAAGCTTTGCGCTGGAGAATGCGCTCGACTGCCGTTCTCGCCGCGCTCTTCTCTCTCTTTCTTGCCGTCGGCTGCGCCTCGACCGCGTCGACGCCGGCCGCGCCCGCCGATAGTCTCCGCGAGATGAACACCGTCGCCGAGAGCTACGTCCACCTCGTGCTGGCCGTCGGGCAGCACGACAAGGACTACGTCGATGCGTTCTACGGACCGCCGGAGTGGAAGACCGAGGCCGAACGGGGGAGGCGTCCCCTCGCCGACCTCGCGTCGGAGGCGGCCCGGCTGATCGCCCGGATGGAAGCGCTCCCCGAGCCCTCCGACCCACTGCTCCGTCTCCGCCGGGACTACCTGACGCGGCAGCTCCAGTCGGTCTCCGCGCGGGTCGCGATGCTCGGCGGGAAGAAGCTCACGTTCGACGAGGAGTCACGGGCACTCTACGACGCGGTCGCGCCGGTGAACTCGGAGGAGCACTTCCGGGAGGTGCGCGACGAGCTCGACCGCACGCTGCCGGGCAAGGGCGGCCCGGCGACCCTGCTCGACCGATACGAGGCCTTTCGCAAGGAGTTCACGATTCCGAAGGACAAGGTAGACGCGGTCTTCCGGGCGGCCATCGGAGAGTGCCGCGACCGGACGACCCGGCATCTCCCCCTGCCGCCGGACGAGAGCTTCACGGTCGAGTACGTCACGGGAAAATCGTGGAGCGGATACAACTGGTACCAGGGTCACTTCAGGAGCCTGATCCAGGTCAACACGGACCTGCCCACCACGATCGACCGCGCAATCGACCTCGCCTGTCACGAGGGTTATCCCGGCCACCACGTCTACAACATGCTGCTCGAGAAGAGCCTCGTCCGGGATCGGGGATGGATCGAGTACACGGTCTATCCCCTGTTCTCGCCGCAGTCCCTCATCGCCGAGGGCAGCGCGAACTTCGGGATCGAGGTCGCTTTCCCGGGAGACGAGCGGGTCACGTACGAGAAGTCGACGCTCTACCCGCTGGCGGGACTCGATCCCGCGCGGGCCGAGGAATTCGACCGGGTTCGGCACATCACGGACCGGCTCGCGTACGCCGGCAACGAAGCGGCGCGCCGCTACCTGAACGGGGAGATCGACGCGGCCGCGGCCGCGCGCTGGCTCGCCGACTACGCGCTCGCCTCGAAGGAGCGCGCCGAGCAGCGCGTGCGCTTCTTCGACCAGTACCGGAGCTACGTGATCAACTACAACCTGGGGAAGGATCTCGTCCGGAAGTACGTCGAGGCGCACGGCGGGACGCCGGACCATCCCGAAAAGCGGTGGGAAATCTTCGGGGAGTTGCTGTCCTCCCCGCGACTACCCTCACAGCTGAAATAGCGGCCCCCGCGGGCCGCTATTTCTCGCCTGCCGCCTGCCGCGGATCAGCTCGCCCGCTTCTTCTCGCCCTTCTTCGCCGCGATCGCGGACTCTTCCGACATCTCCTGGACCGCCTTCAGCTTCCAGCCATCGCCGGTCTTCTTCCAGGTCTCCCGGACGACGACGCCCGATCCCTCGGCGACCGCGATGTAGCTCGCCTCTTCCTGGGAGAGCTGGGTCAGGCGGGACGGCGCGGGAGCCCCGGACTCCATCTTCCTTTGCAGGAGCGACTCGTAACCGGCGCGATCCAGCTTCGTTCCGTCGGCGAGCGTCGCCGTGAGGTGCGCGGCGTGGAACTTCGCGAGTCCCGCGATGTCCTTGCTGGCGTACGCCTGGTCCCGGGTCTGGCGAACCACGGAGAGTTGCCGGAGAGCGGTGGCCGTGTCGGTGCTCAGGGTGGCCACGCTCGAGCACGCCGCGAGGGTCACGCACGCGAGAGCGGCGAGCGCGGTCGAGATTCTGTTCTTCATCCGATCCTCCTTTGTTTTGTCGGTCAGCAAGTAGGACGGACGAGCTTCGATTTGGTTTTGGAAAACGCGTTTTTGATGAGAAGAGTCGGCCCGGACGCGGCGCACAATGGCGCACTGCGCGCGCGCGACTCAGCGCGGGAGAGTTCTCCGACGCAGGAAGTCGCGGCAGAGTGGGACGGACGAGCGCGAAATGTCGATCGGTCGGATCAGTCGCGCGGCACCCGGGAGAGATCGACGTTGCCTCCCGACACGAGCGCGACGACCCGGGCCCCGGCCGGGAGTCGGAGCGTCCCATCGAGCAGCGCCGCGGTCGCCGCCGCGCCTCCCCCCTCGACGTAGAGCTTCGCCCGCGTCATCAGGAGCTTCATCGCATCGGCGATCGCAGCCTCGGTAACGCCGACGATTTCGTCCACCGCTTCGCGCGCGATCTGGACGGCCAGGGAGCCCACGAACGGCGGTGTCATGCCGTCGGCCAGCGTCCCCCAGGGCCGGGTCACCGGGACCGGCTTTCCCGCGGCGAGCGCCGGAGCGAGGCCGGGCCCCTCGGCGAGCTCGACGGCGACCACCCTCACCCGGGGCCGGACCTGCTTGATGGCGGACGCGATGCCCGAGAGGACGCCTCCCCCGCCGACCGGCACCACCACGACGTCGACGTCAGCGAAGTCCTCCAGGATCTCCAGCCCGATCGTGCCCGCGCCGGCGACCACGTCCGGATCGTCGAAGGGGTGGACGAAGGCGAGACCCCGGGCGTCCCGGACCTCCGCCAGCCGGTCGAAGAGCGTGGCGCGATCGTCGTGGAGCACGATCTCGGCGCCGTAGCCGCGAGTCGCGTCGATCTTGGACTGCGGCGCCGCCGTCGGCATCACGACCGTGCACGCGGCCCCCGCGATCTGCGCCGCCCACGCCACCGCCTGCGCGTGGTTCCCGGCCGAGACCGTCACGAGGCCCCGGGCGCGCTCCTCCGCCGGGAGCGAGAGCACCTTGTTCAGCGCGCCGCGCGGCTTGAAGGAGCCGGTCTTCTGGAGGTTCTCGCACTTGAGATACAGGCGAACGCCGGCGCGTGCTCCCAGGCTGGCCGCCGACAGGACGGGAGTCCGGTGCACGCGGCCCGCGATTCTTTCCGCCGCCGCGCGGATGTCCGGAAGCGGAATCACGCCGCGGCTTCTCCCCTGGTTCGGGCGAGCTCGCGCAGGACCAGGATCCCGGTCACGAACAGAAAGGGCGCCGTGGCGACCCCCGGGACGTAGCCGCGAAACCAGATCGCGCCGGCGGTATGGCCGAGGCCGTTCATCACCTCGATCGTTCCCGCGAGGCCGGCGAGGACGAGAGCGAGCGGCTTCCGTGCCCGAACGGCGGGCACGGTCGCGAGCAGAACGGCAATGAACGTCATGTTCAACACTGCGAAGGTGTCGGCCCGCATGCGAAGTTGCGTGATCGTCGGGAAGATCTCGTGAAGCCGGCCGGTCGCCACCCAGAAGAAGTCGTAGAGCCGCATGCGCATCTCCTCGATCGAGTGCGCCGCCTGGGAGAGGCCGAGAAGCCAGTAGGCGGAAGTCAGCCGGTCGAGACCGAAGACGGTCACGCGAGCTTCTTCTCCATCCGGATGCAATCGAGCTCGACGTCGTCGCCGACGCGGTGAACAGCGGCGCCGAGCCGCCGGTAGCCCATCCGGGCGTAGAAGGGCTCGGCGTTCAGCGTTGCGTTCAGATGCATCACCTCGTGGCCGGTCGAACGGGCGAGGCCCTCCATGCGCGCCAGCAGATCGGAGCCGATCCCGCGGCCCACCGCCTCCGGCGCCACGTAACAGGCCTCGACCTCCCCGCGCGCCGGGTCGAACTGTCCGAAGCCGACGATCGCTCCCGCGCTCTCCGCGACGAAGAGCTTCCGCGACCCGAGCGCGGCGCGGTACGCCTCGGGAGGGCGAAACGCGATCCAGGCCGCGATCTCGCGGGGTTGGTAACGGGCGCTGCAGAGGGCGCGGATCGACTCGTTGTGAACGCGCCAGATCCCCTCCACGTCTGCGGCGGAGGCGGGCCGGATCCGCACGGGAACAGGCTCCCGGGCGCTCACGGCGCGAGCTGCCGGCCGTCGGCATCGAAGGCCGCGAGCGCGTCGACCGGGCAGACCCGGCAGGCCTCGACCGCAATTTCGGGAGAAACCGGAGATTCGGGACTCCGGAAGGTGATGATCCTCTCGTCGTCCAGGACGAAGAGATCCGGCGCGACCTTCGCGCAGTTGGAAGTTCCGATGCAGGTCGACCGATCGATCCGCACGGTCAGGGAATCGACCCTTCGCTCTTGGAAGTCCGTCACGCGCGTGCACGATTCTATCCGTCGCTTCTGATAGCTTTCGCGTCTCCCATGAGCCGGATCAACGTTCCCCGGGTCGTGCTCGGCGGAGTCCTGGCCGCGGTGATCGTGAACGTCGCCGAGGGACTCCTCGGTCTCGTCTTCGGAAAGGACTACGAAGCCGCGCTCGCCGCGCTCGGAATCCGAGTGGAGCCGGACATCCGGCTGGCGTTGCCGATCGCCTGGAGCATCGTCGTCGGGGTCCTGGCGATCTGGCTGTACGCCGCGATCCGGCCCCGATACGGACCCGGACCCGCGACGGCGGTGCGCGCCGCGCTCGCGGTCTGGGCCTTCTCCACCGTCACGTTCTCGATCGCGATGACCTGCCTCCGGATCTTTCCGGCGCGTCTCATGACGATCGGGGCCGCCTGTTCCCTGGTCGAAATGGTCGTCGCCGTGCTCGCCGGAGCCTGGCTCTACCGCGAGAAGGGCAACGAAGTATCCTGACCAGGGAAAGTCTCGGGGACAGGGCCTACGGCCCTGCACCCGACGCAGTCCAAAAAATGGAGGAATTGACGATGATTCGGACTTCCCGAAATGCGTTTCTCGCTTTCGCGTTCGCGGCGAGCGCGCCTCTCCTGCTCGCGCAGCAGCCCGCGACCGCGCCGACGCCGGTCCCGCCGCCCCGCGTCCGGCTTCCGCAGGTCAGCCAGGCGGCGACCGTCAAGCAGGCGATCGGCCTGAACGACGTCACCATCGTCTACAGCCGGCCGGGGGTGAAGGGCCGCAAGATCTGGGGAGGTCTCGTCCCGTGGGGCGCGGTGTGGCGCACCGGCGCCAACTCCGCCACGACGTTCCAGGTCACCGAGGACGTCCAGGTCGAAGGCCAACCGCTTCCCGCCGGTACCTACTCTCTCCACACGATCCCGGGTGAGAAGGAGTGGACGATCATCTTCAACAAGGAAGCGAAACAGTGGGGGTCGTACAGCTACGACCCGGCCAGCGACGCCCTGCGGGTCAAGGTCACCCCGATGCCCGGCCCGGCGCAGGAGTGGCTGCAGTTCCGGTTCGAGGACCTCACCATGAACTCCGCCCGGATCGTTCTCGCGTGGGAGAACGTGCAGGTCCCGTTCACGGTCAAGAACCAGGTCGATACGAACACCAAGACCGTCGCTCTGCTGCGGGAAATGGTCGCGAAGGCGAAGCCCGACGAGTGGCAGCCCTATTACGGCGGCGCGAACTATCTGGTGCAGAACAAGATCAACATGGACGAGGCCGGCGCCTGGCTGGACAAGGCGATCGCGATCAGCCCGACCCCCGCGGTCTACTACGCGAAGGCGCGGTATTTCGACGCGGCGGGCAAGCCGAAAGAGGCCGTCGCGATGATCGACAAGGCGCTCGCGGCGGCGAAGCCCGACACGCCCGCGCCGTTGATCGACGAACTGAAGAACGTCCGCAAGACGTACGCCGAGAAGATGTGATCAGGGGGCGGCGTCTCTCCGGAGACGCCGCCACGCCCACGCGGGCGCCACGAGGGTGACGAGCGGAACGAGCAACCAGATCCGGCCCCGCGTCACGTCGTAGTCCGAGAGGATCCTCTCCCACGAGTTGCCGAACAGGTATCGGCCGGCGAGGAACTCGAACGCGAGCGTCAGCGCGACCCAGAAGATCCCGACGTTCCAGGCCCCAGCGCTCGAGAGCGGGCGGATCCACCGGATCGTGATCCGGGCCACGAGGAGGACGAGCCCCGCGAGGATCACCGTGCTGACGGCGCGGCCGGGGACCTCGCCGATGCGCGGCGAGATCACTCCGTCGCGCAGCGCTCCGTTTCCGACGGCGAGCGCGAGGATCCCCAGCCAGACCGCGGCAGCCCGAAGAAACACGTCAGCCGGCGCGGACCATGCGGCGGACCACTACCCCGACGAGCGCCACGACGCCCGCCGGCGCCCAGATCCACGCGAGCTCCGACCTCAGGACGTCCCAGCCGCGGCGCGAGAAGAACGGGACAACACCGATGGGCGAGACGCGGATCACCCGCCACGGCAGGAAGTAGCGCTCGTTCGAGAAGGGACTCCAGAAGGCGATTCCGAGGCCTCCGGTGGTAATCGCATCGAGGACGCCGTGCGAGGCCTGTCTCTTATACACATCTGACGCTGCCGACGATCGTCCGAGA
>JBKPMI010000502.1:0-3478 GCA_046732075.1 Acidobacteriota bacterium
TCGGAGTGACGGTCGGGCTCCTGCTGGCTCTCATCCTGAACACCACGGGGCTCAAGCTCCGTCCGATCTACCGCGTGCTCCTGATCCTGCCGTGGGCGATGCCGAACTACATCACCGCCCTCATCTGGAAGGGCATGTTTCACCGGCAGTTCGGAGTCATCAACCAGGTGATCCAGATCTTCGGCGGCCAGCCGATCTCCTGGTTCGACAAGCCTTTCACGTCTTTCCTCACGGCGCTCTCGACGAACGGGTGGCTTTCGTTCCCGTTCATGATGGTGATCTCGCTGGGCGCGCTGCAGTCGATTCCGGGCGAGATCTACGAGGCAGCGCGGGTGGAGGGCGCGTCGCGCTGGCAGCAGTTCCGGGCGATCACGCTCCCTTCGCTCAAACCGTCGCTCATCCCCGCGATCATCATCTCGGTGGTGTGGACGTTCAACATGTTCAACATCATCTTCCTCGTGACGGGAGGCGAGCCCGGGGGCTCGACCGAGATCCTCATCACCCAGGCGTACAAGTTCGCGTTCGAGCGCTACCGCTACGGCTACGCCGCGGCGTACTCGGTGATCATTTTCCTCATCCTGCTCGCGTACGGAACCGTGCAGAACCGCGTCACCCGCGCGACCGAAGGACTCTGATGAGCCGCCGCAACAAGGAAGAGCTTCCCCACTCGCTCCTCCACGCCATTCTCCTGGTCGCGACGCTCGTCACGGTGTACCCGATTCTCTGGGTCCTGACGATCGCGCTTTCCGGCAAGCAGAGCCTGGCGATCGCCGACCTCCCGGCGACGCCGGCGGTGTCGGACCGGCTCCGGGCCGTGATCCCCTGGCCCGAGAGCATCTCTCTCGCGAACTTCCGCTCCCTCTTCACCGATCAGCCGTTCACCCGGTGGCTCATCAACAGCGCGATCGTCGCGGCCGCGACGACCTTGCTCGGGATCTTCCTCGCCGCGACCGCGGGCTACGCGTTCTCGAGGTTCCGCTTTCCCGCGAGGCGGGTGGGTCTGATGTCGTTTCTCGTCTCCCAGATGTTCCCGGGGGTGCTGACCCTGATCCCGCTCTACATCATCGTCGTCAAGTGGCTGGGTCTCGGCTCGACCCGCACCGGGCTCGTCCTCGTTTACACGACTACGGCGATCCCCTTTTGCGTCTGGATGCTCAAGGGCTACTTCGACACGATTCCGAGGGACCTCGAGGAGGCCGCGCTCATGGAAGGAGCCTCTCCGCTCACGATCTTCCGGCGGATCGTGCTTCCGCTCGCCAAGCCGGCGATCGCGGTCACGGCCCTCTTCTCGTTCATGACGGGCTGGAACGAATTCATCCTCGCGGCCACGTTCATGGACAAGGAAAACATGTACACGGCGCCGGTCGGGTTGCGCTTCTTCGTGGGAGGGTTCTCCCAGCAGTGGGGCTACTTCGCGGCCGGCGCGATCATCGTGTCGATTCCGATCGTCGCGCTGTTCTTCTTCCTCCAGAGATATCTCGTTTCCGGCCTGACGGCCGGAAGCGTCAAGGGCTGATCACGGAAACCGATCGACGAAAAGGAGGCACGAGATGAGGTTGCCGTTTCGATTCGTGATGCTGGCGGCGCTCGGCGCCGTCCTCGCCACGGGGTGGGCGGGGGCGCAGGAGGTCACGTTCAAGGACCCGACGGGCGACGATAACGGTCCGGGCAAATACACGTACCCGACCGACACCGTCTACAAGCCGGGCTCCTTCGACCTGACGGAGCTCAAGGTGAAACAGAGCGGGGACAAGGTCAACTTCGACGTGTCCGTCAACTCCGCCCTGGACGATCCGTGGGGGATGAAGGTCGGCTTCGCCGTGCAGATGGTCTTCATCTTCATCGACACGGACGGCAAGGAGGGCAGCGGAAACACGAAGGGCCTCCCCGGGCTGAACGTCGCCTTCGCCCCGAAGGATGCCTGGGACCGGGTCGTCATCCTCTCCCCGCAGCCGCCCGGCCGGGTCAAGAGCGAGGTCGAGATCAAGGGCGGCGCGATGAAGTCGGCGGTCATCGTTCCCAATCGCACGCGCGGGAGCGGCCGGACGATTTCGGCGACGGTCGACAAGAAGGACCTGGGCGACGGGGACATCACGGCGTGGGGCTACCAGGTCGTGATGCAGTCGAACGAGGGCTTCCCGGCGGCGACGGATCTCCTCACCCGGAAGGTCAACGAGTACGAAGGACAGCACCGTTTCGGGGGCGGCACCGACGGTGACTGCGATCCGCACGTGATGGACGTCCTCGCGGGGGACGCGATGGGCGACAAGTCCGAGATCGACGCGCAGCACAAGATGCTCGCCTACGAGTGCAACGCGGACGGGACGTCCAAGACGATGGCCACTCTGACGATGGTGCACAAGAAGTAGGCGCGGTCAGGAGTATCGATGCCGAGTTCGCGGCGGGCCGAGCGCCCGCCAGAGAGGACGATGATGAGATCTGCCAAACGTTACGCCATCCCTCTCCTGTTGGGCTTCGCTCTCACCGGCGCGGCCCTCGGACAGGAGTTCAAGATCAACTGGGGCGGCACGATCTACACGAAGTGGCTCTGGGGCAATGCGCGCAACGCCGGTTCCCTCTACAACTTCACGACGGTTCCGGGTGAGGGATACGGCGACAACGGGCAGGGCAACGAGATCGAGATCCTGCTCTCGGGCAAACTCTCGAAGAAGCTCGAGCTTCGCGCCCGTGTCCACAGCCGCTTCAGCCAGAACTTCTGGACCAACTTCGGCGGCTTCGGCGGCCGCAACCCCGCCGGCTCCGGCGGCGACTGCATCGGCGGTGACTGCGGAGAGTTCGACCCGAGATCGAATCAGTACGTCAAGCTCCGCGGCGCAACCCTGATCTTCACCCCCGGATACTCGTGGCTCGACTCGGCTCAGCTCGGCGCGAACGACTGGGGCCAGTTCGACCCGTTCGTGATCGGCCGGATCCGCTACATCGACCGGGACAACGGAGCCGGACTCCTGCTGCAGGGCTCCGCCGCCGGTCGGCGCCTCACCTGGGATCTCGCGCGCATCTCGCTCCCCCGCCTGTGGGCGGGTCCGAACTTCTCGACCGGCACGTTCACGGCCGCGGACGCGGCCTACGGCGCGCAGTTCAAGCTAGCGGTCACGCCGATGTTCGACTTCGGCGGGATCGGCGAGTACGTCAACGACATGGAGGTCGACGCGACCGACCGCAACTTCGACAACGGCCGCAACGTCCGGACGCGGTTCCGCAACACCGTCGTCGGCGCGAAGACAGGCATCCACGTCGGCACCAAGGTGGACATCCGGGGCGCCTTCTACTACTCCAGCCACGACTCCGCGCCGGACCTCGGCGCGCCGGCGTCCTTCGGCCTGGCCGGGTTCTCTCCGGTCATCGCGGGCCGGCACCATGACCACAGCTGGAAGGCAAACGTGGACCTGAACGATCCGTTCGGAATGGGCCTGTCGTTCAACCTCGAGGGCTTCTTCATCGGCGCGGAATACACCTC
>JBKPMI010000503.1:0-8762 GCA_046732075.1 Acidobacteriota bacterium
GGGACGTCTCCCCCGACAACATCATGATGACCCGCGAAGAGGACGGCACCCTCCGGGCCAAGCTGATCGACCTCGGAATCGCGAAGATCGCCCAGGCCAAGGAGGAGCTGACCGGCGCCGACGAGTTCATCGGGAAGCTTCGCTACTCCTCGCCCGAGCAGATGACCTCGGGAAAGATCGACGCGCGCAGCGACCTCTTCTCGTTCGGGGTCGTTCTCTACGAAATCCTGACCGGCGTCCGCCCGTACGGGGGAGAAACGATCCACGAGATCGTGGCGAACCGGCTGAACCAGCCGCCGATGCCGTTCCGCGAGAGCGATCCGCAGGGCCGCCTCTCGTCGAAGGTCCGGGACGTCGTCCTGAAGGCCCTCCGGACGAACGTCGACCAGCGCTTCCAGACCGCGGCCGAGTTCGAGAAGGCCATCGAGGCTCTCGGGCCGAAGGAGATCCGCGGCGAGCCACCCGACGCCGTCGCGAAATACGTCGACCGGGCCATGACGCTCGCGCGTGGTGCGGCCGCGGGATCCGAGGCGAGCGGCGCGGACCTGCAGCCCCCCGCCAAGGCGCTCTTCGAAGCCCGGGACTCGCTCGCGCCGTCGGCCGGAAGCGACCGCAAGTTCCGCAGCACGATCGCGCGGTGGGCCGACGCCACGCCCTCCCCTGCCGATCCGGAGGGAAAGACTCACCGCCTGGGCGGCGCCATCGAGGAGCGCGTGCCGCGCCCGGGTCCCGCGCCCGATACCGCGCGGACCCGACCCGTCGAGCCCGAGGCGGAAACGATCGGGACGGCAACCATGCGGAGGCGTCCTCCGATCGTGGGATACGTCGTGGCCGCGACGCTCGCGGCCCTCCTGGTGGGGTTCGGCGTCTGGATCGCTCGGCGTGAGCGTCACGTCCCGCCGGCCGCGGAAGGACCCGCGACGGCCTCGGCGGCGAACGTCGCCCCGTCCGCGCGCAGCCGGACGGCGGCCGCGCCCAGAGCTTCCGGAGAATCGAACGCAGTCCTCGCGCCGCCGCCGGAGGCGAAGCCCACTTCCGCGCCCGCGGAGTCCCCGAAGGCCGCGGCCGAGATCGTTCCGACCGCCGTCGCGGCGATCGACGTTCCGAAGACCGCGCCGAAGCCGAAGCCGACGGCGGCTCCGCGCGTCGCGCTCCTACGACCGACGAACGCCGTGCCGGCCCCGTCCAGCGACGCGCTCCCGCAACGGGCGATTCCACCGCGAGACGCCAACGCGCCGCCGCGGAACGATCCGAAGATGCGCTACTGCCCGCAGTTCGAGGACACGGTCTTCAAGCAGGGTGTCGTCCGGGACGTTCCCTCGGGCTTCTCCGGAGAAGCCACGAAGGCGCCGCGACCCGACTCCGGTCTGATGAAGATCAACGTGTCGCTCTCGGCGGAAAAGCCGATGGACGACCAGTCGTTCTTCGTCGCCGTCCGATTCGAGAACGGCGGAGACTCGCGCGTCGACGTGCAGCGGCTGGAAGAGTCCTCGAGCCGGGGCGGACTGCGCGCCGTCTCCGGCGCCTCCGTTCCGGTGTCCGTCAGCCCCGGCGGGGTCAAGGAGCTGTACCGCTATCCGCTTTCCCTTTCGGGAGGCGAGCCCTACGGCAAGCAGTTCGTGGCCATCGACTCCAAGGGCGACTCCTGGAAGACGGGGCTCCGCATCGTTCCCTGCGGCGACTGACCCGGTCCGGTTCCGATCGTCAAAAAGTGTCGCTCGGCCGGGTACGGACCCGACGCGCAGCCTCCCTGCCGTGGGGTTGGGTTCGGATAACTCCTGTTTTTACAGTGTTTACGGTCGGCTTCCCGCTGGCTCCTTCGTTGCTTCGAATCGCGCCGTGGACCAGCCCCGTTCCCGGCCGCGCGAGTCGAAGACCGATCCGTATCGAACGCTGGAGGTCGTCCAGTTCGCCGAGGCCCGCCGCTCGAAGCGAAGGGCGCGGCGGCGCCGGGCAGCGCTCGGCTACGCCGCCGCCGCGGGAGTCGGGGCGCTTCTCGCCGCCTTCGGCGTCCTGATCGGCAGCCGGACGCCGCGACTCCCCGTTCCCGGATCCGGACCGCTCGGAGAATCCGTGCACGCGACGCTTTCCGCTCCACTCCTCCCTCCGGCTCCGCCGCCGAAGGTGGTGGAGTCCCGACCGGCGCAGCCCGAACCGGCCCGGATCCCGGCGGTCGTCGTCGTCGATTCGCCGGAGCGTGTTTCGCCTGTCCCCGCGCGAGCGAAGCGCCCGCGGCCGGCGCTTCGAATCGCTGCCGCGTCTCACGACCGCGAGCTTCCAGGTGGCGGGATCTTGCCGGCGAGCGACTCCCCGCGCTACTGCGCGCGGGTGGACCAGACCGTTTTTCACCCGCCGGCGTCGAACGATCCGGAGACGGTCGTGCGCCCCGACGGAGGCCTGATGCGGGTCATCGTCTCGATCGACGGCGCCGCGGAGGGATACCCCGGCTTCATTTCGCTCCTCTTCGAGAACGGCGGCGACTCCTCGGTGGTCCTCGACCGGCTCGAGTCGTCTTCGGCCGCCGGCGCGCTGCGGCCGGTCTCGAGCGCGCATCTGCCGGCCCGCGTCGCGGCCGGAGGGCTCCGGGAGATCTACCGATACCCCCTCTCGCCGTCACCCGGAGAGCCCGGCGGCCGCCGCTTCGTCGTGGTCGATCCGAAGGGCGACTCCTGGTCCACCACGGTCCGCCGGGTTCCCTGCGAGAACTGACCTTCCTGGTTCCGTACTACTGCCCGCCGAACCCGATGTAGCCGGGGGGCGCTCGCAGCGCCCGCCCGAACTGCGCGGCGATCGCGGACTCCCGCGTGAGACCCGGCACCCGGAAGCCGAACGCCGGCATCGAGAGCCGAGCCGACGAGACGCTCTCCCCGCGCAGGAACTTCGCCGCCAGCTTCCGGCCCTTCGGCAGGCTGAAGCCGAGCAGGCAGTGGGCGCCGCCGTCGACGATCAAGTGTCGGCCGTTCGGGAATCCGGCGAGGACCTCCTTCGCGTTGGCGACCGGGGTGTGGGCGTCGAGCGTGCCGCTCACGAAGAGGACCGGCACGACGGCGGTGACGGGGGCTCGGAAGGACGGGCCCAGGTCGGAAACGCCCCACGCGTCGCAGACGTCGGGGATCGGAAAGTCCGCGACATCCCCGAGGAGCGTCCTGTCCGTCTGGGCCCGGATCTTCTCGCGGCGCGCGGCGGATCCGCCGGACGAGCAGCGCATCGTGAAGTCGACCGCGGGCGGCGCCGCGCTTTGCCGGCTGGTGAGCGAGCTCGCGGCGAGCTCGTGGAAATCCCCCTGGAGCATGGCGAGGTAGAGACCGGGGAGGCGCGAGATCTGGTCGCCCGACGCGAGCAGGTTTCGCGTGAAGCACTGGAGGTCGAACTTACCAACCTTCACCGTCCGCCGGTCGCCCGTCGCCGGATCCAGAGTTTCCACCGCGATCGGGTCGCGGTCGAGCTTGTCCATGACGATCTGGATCGCACCGAGAAACGTGGGCAGGCGTTCGGCGAGCAGCGGCGTCTGCTTGACGAGCAGGTCGATCTTCTCGAGGACGTCCTGGAAGTCACCGGGGAGGCGCTCCATGTGGTCCGGCCCCTGGACGCCGAACAGCACGGCGCGCTCGATCGAGCCTTCGAAGAGTCGGATCGTGGCGAGCGCGAGGTGGGTCCCATAGCTGCCCGCGAGCAGGCTGATCTTCGGAGCGCCGAGCGCGCGCCGGAGGTCCTCGATGTCGCGCGCGCTCTCGTTGGTGTTGTAGGAGGCGAGGTCGACGCCGCGGCGCGCCCAGTGCTCGCGGCACTCCGCCGCGCGCTCGCGGAACGCGGCGAGGACGAAGTTGCGCTCCATCGGACGATCGAGCGGCAGGTCGAACGCGCCCGGACAGTCCAGGCGTGGAAGCGAGCGGCCCATTCCCCGCTGGTCGAGCGCGATGACGTCGGAGGTCTCGGCGATCGCCCGGAAGAGCGGCAGGATCGCGCCCTCGGCGTCCTGCGTCCCCGACCCGCCCGGTCCTCCCGCGAGCCACACGACCGGGGGACCCGGCCGGACCGCCGCGGTCCGGAGCCGGAGGAACGCGAGCTCGATCGTCGGGCCGTCCGCTCGGGAGTGGTTCTCGGGGACGGTCACCCACCCGAGCTCCGCGGTGACCGCGGGCGACCCGTCGCGGGGCTGCAGCAGGTGCGGCGTCGTTCGGATCCGGGGGAGAGCGGCGGGAGCGGCCGGCGACTCCTGGGCGAGTCCGATCGAAGCGGCCAGACAGAGGACCGGAAAAACCGAGTGGCGCATGCCGCACCTCTGGAGTAAGGGACGGACGACTCGGCTCCCGGTTTTGACTTCCTGGACGAATCAATCGCGCCGTGGGACGAGGTCGTTTCCCGCGCGGACCGCCGTCTTCGGACCTCCCGGCCAATCCGGCGGAACCCGCCCGCGTCCGCTCCGTACCAACCCGGAAAGATCGGCGCCGCGCGTCCGGAGCTCCGGGCCGCTGCGCCCGACACATACAGGAGGGACCATGCGACGTTTCTTTCATCGGAAGAGCGGGGTACTTCTCGGGGCCTCGCTCCTCACGGCCGCGTCGGCGGCCGCCCAGACGCCTCTTACGCTTCCGGAAGCCAGCCCGAAGGCGTCGATCAACCAGACCGTGGGGTTGACCGAGATCGGGATCACGTATCACCGCCCGGCCGTCAACAAGCGGACGGTCTGGGGGGAGCTCGTGCCCTACGACGAAGTGTGGCGCGCCGGCGCGAACCAGAACACGACGATCTCCTTCTCGTCCCCCGTCACGATCAACGGCAAGCCGCTCGCCGCCGGAACCTACGGTCTCCACATGATTCCGACGAAGGGCGACTGGACCATCGCGTTTTCCAACACGAGCTGGGCGTGGGGCAGCTTCAGCTACGACCAGAAGGAGGACGCGCTGAGGGTGACCGCGAAGCCGCAGCCCGCCGAATTCCAGGAGCGCCTCTCATACACCTTCGACGAGCCGACGGAGAAGTCGGTCGACGTCGCGCTGCGGTGGGAGAAGCTGCGCGTTCCGTTCACCGTGGAGGTCGACACACCGGCCGTCGTCACGGAGAGCATCCGCCATCAGCTGCGGGACCTCCCGCGCTTCGGGTGGCAGGGCTGGAACCAGGCCGCCAACTACAGCCTCCGCAACAAGGTCAACCTCGACGAGGCCATGACGTGGGCGGACCGCTCCATCCGGATGAACGAGAACTTCAACAACCTCCGGACGAAGGCCGGACTGCTGGAGTTGAAGGGCGACGCCGCCGGCGCGAAGGCCCTGAACGACAAAGCGATGAAGGTCGCGACCGAGGCCGACGTCAACGCCTACGGATATCAGCTCCTCGGAGCGGGCAAGACCGACGAGGCGATCACGATGTTCCAGAAGAACGTGAAAGATCACCCGCAGAGCTGGAACGCATACGACAGCCTGGGAGAGGCCTATGACCGGAAGGGGGACAAGAAGCTCGCGGCCGAGAACTATCGCAAGGCCCGGAGCATGACGAACGATCCCGAACAGCAGAAGCGGATCGACGGAATTCTGAAGAAGTTCTAGGGACGGTCCATGAGCGGGCTCGCGTCGCGCGGCGGTGAGATGCCGAGCGCTCTCGCCACGCGCGCCGCGATCTCCCACGAGCCGATCGCGTCGACTTTCCGGTGCGGGATGCCGGGTCCCGCCGCGAAGAACGTGGCATCGACCTCCGGATAGACGTTGCGGTAGCCGTGGCCGCCGTAGTCGGCGCGCTCTCCGACGAGCGCGCCGTCTTCGCGCGCCTCCCGGGCGAAGAGATAGCCCGGCTTCGCGAGCGCGATCAGGTCGCCCGATTCCGGCGCGCGGAGGCCGAGGTCACCGGCCGCCTCCCGGCGGACGATCCGGTCGAACGGAGACTCCCCGCGGAACCGGAACTCGCGCAGGATCTTCTCCGCGCGATCGAGGGCTTCCGGGGGCGCGCCCGGGTTCCGGTAAACGTGGACGATGCCGCTCGCCGGAACCGGCAGGAGGTCCGACGACGGCAGGATCTTCCGTTGGGCGTCCAACCGGACGAGTCCCGCCTCCTTGAGGAGGTCGATGACCGAAATCTCCGCCCAGATCGCGGTCATGCCGTGATCCCCTGTCACGAACAGCGAGTCGTCCGGCCGGAGCGCTTTCTCGATCGCGTCGAGCGAGCGGTCGGCGAGCGCATAGCTCTGCTCGACGAATCCGAGGAACCGCGCGGAACGCTCCGGGGTAAAGCGCGGCTGGCGCGGATCGACGAGCAGGAATTCATGGCCGGTCTCGTCGACCTCCGGCTGGTAAATCAGGAGCAGGTCCCAGTCGGTCCGGGCGATCGCGAGGACCTCCGCCCGGGTCAGAAAATCCACGAGCCGGTCGGCCTGCTCCAGGAAGAGTTCCGGCGTGGCGCTGTCCGCGCCGAACGCCGTCGAATCCGGCACGCCCGGCCAGAAGCCGATCTTTTCGTCGAGCGCGCGCACCCACTCCGCCGGGAATCCGGTGGAGTGCGAGAGCGGCCCCACGTAGATCCGCGCCTCCGAGAGATCCGGCGCGAGCGCGATCACGCGGCACCAGGCGCCGGTCCTTCCCTCGGGGTTCGCGACCTCGACCGGAAACCACTCGCCGACCCGCACCGGCGTCTTCATACCTTCGACGATCACGCGGTCGTAGTCGACGCGGCCGTCGTCGGTCCCGTCGGCGGCGGCGAGGCGAACGCGATAAGTCGTATCGCCGAACGCGAGCGTCGTCTGCCGGACGGGCGAGAAGCTGCGGCCGTCCGCGCCGGCGGACCCTGGCTCCTCCCACGCCGATCTCGGGATCGTCCACAGCCGGCCCTTCGCGAGGGGCTCCCCCGGCCACGTCATCATCCAGTCGGCCGTTCGGTCGGGCCCGTTGCCGTCGGCGCCGGGATAACTCATGATCCCGACCCGCTTGCCCTGGCGGCGCGCCGCCTGCCACAGCGTCTCCGCGCGAATGGGCGCCGCGAATCCGGAGATCGTGGCCGGGAACGGCTTCGAGAAGTCGCGCATCATGTTGGCGACGATCCCGTTCGCCTGCGGAAGCGCTCCGGTCACGTGCGTGATGTGGGCGACCGCGGTCAGGGACGGCGTGGGCGGAACCGAGCGAACCGCGTGGAATCCGCGCTCCGCGAGCCGGCGGAACGCGCCCGCCGGGAGCTTCGCGGGATCCCCCATCAGTCCTTCGAGCCGCACGCCGGCGAGCGAGTCGAACGAGATCAGGACCGCGCGGCCGGATGGAGTCGGACCGGCGGCGGCGCTGCGGGGCGCCGCGGCGGGACCGCACGCGGCGAGCGGCGAAAGGAGAGCGACGAGGACGAGGGCTCGAATGCGCGCCGACACTCTCGTCACGGGCCGCAAATCTAGCAGAGGACCCGGCACATCCTTTGCGGGAAGGGGCGGCATGAAGGCCGGGGAAAAACGTTGGCGCGACATGGTCGTGCGCGCCTTCCGGAACTGGTTCGCGCACGACTCGACTTCCGAGAGCGCCGCGCTTGCCTTCTACACGGTCTCTTCCCTCGCCCCTCTTCTTCTCATCGTCGTCACCGTGGCCGGCGCGCTCTTCGGCGCCGACGCGGTCCGCGGCCGGATCGTCCACCAGTTCGAGGGCCTGATGGGGCGCGAACAGGCGGGGCTGGTGCAGACCGTGCTTCAGAAAGCGAAGCGGGATCCGGGCGGGGGCCCCGCCGCGATCGGCAGCGCCATCCTGCTGATCATCGGCGCGTCCGCGGTCTTCGCGCAGCTGCAGGCGTCGTTGAACCGGATCTGGGAGGTCGAGCCGAAGCCGGGACACTTTCTCAAGGACTTCCTCCGGAAGCGGCTCCTCTCCTTCGCGATCCTGATCGCGATCGGATTCCTCCTGCTGGTTTCGCTCGTTCTCTCCGCGGGCCTCGAGGCCGTGCAGAACCAGGTGTCGAGCTACTTCGCGACCCAGGCCGCCTGGCTCGGATGGCTGAACGCCGTCGTCTCGTTCGCGCTTTTCACTCTCCTCTTCGCCCTGATCTTCCGGGTTCTGCCCGACCGGCAGATTCCCTGGAAGGACGTGTGGCTGGGCGCGCTGGTCACGGCGGCGCTCTTCGTCGTCGGCAAGTGGGCGATCGGGCTCTACCTCGGCCGCACCGCGGTCGCCTCGGCGTACGGCGCCGCGGGGTCCGTGATCATCCTGCTGCTCTGGGTCTACTACGCCTCGTTCATCATCCTCCTCGGCGCGGAGTTCACGCGCGCCTACTCCCAGCGGGTCGAGCAGACCGCGACTCCCCCGGAGAAGGGGGCCAAGCGCCAGCGGGTGAAGCGGAAACAGTAGCCCGGAACCTTCGGCCGCCCGCTGCGTTAGGAAAGGGCAGGACGGAGGTCTCTCATGAGAATGCGCGTGACAACTGGCCCCGCCGCGCTGCTCGCGGCCGGTCTGCTCTTCCCTGTCCTGGCGGCCGGCGAGGAATCCCGCTTCGAAAAGGCTCTGCGCCTCGATCCCGGGGGCCGGTTCTCGATCCGGACGGATCTGGGCGGCGTGACGGTGACCGGCGTGAACGCGCCGGGCGCGCGGATCGTGATCACTTCCCGGCGCCCGATCGACGACCTGCTGCGCTTGACGTTCCGGGAGGACCCGGGATCGGTCACGGTCACCGGACGGCGCCTCCGCGGCCACTTCTTCCCGTGGATCGGCGAGCGCGGAAACGTTCGCTTCGAGATCCAGGTGCCGACGCAGACGGAGCTCGACGTCGACACGTCTGGAGGCGCGATCAAGATCTCCGGATTGAGCTCC
>JBKPMI010000504.1:0-5223 GCA_046732075.1 Acidobacteriota bacterium
GCGACTCGTCGACGACGAGCAGGAAATCGCGCGGGAAGTAGTCGATCAGGGTGGGAGGCGGCTCGCCGGCTTTCCGCCCGGAGAGGTGGCGGGAGTAGTTCTCGATGCCGTTGCAGTAACCGAGCTCCTTGATCATCTCGAGGTCGAACATGGTCCGCTGGTGGAGACGCTGCGCCTCGAGAAGCCGGTTCGCCGCGGTGAGCTCGGCCAGCCTCGCGTCGAGCTCCACGCGGATCGAGCCGATCGCCCGCTCGAGCGTCTCCCGCGGCGTCGCGTAGAACGTCCTCGGGTAGACCGCGATGCGATTCACCTTCTGCAGCGCGGTTCCGCGGAGCGGGTCCGTGCGCGTGATCTTTTCGACCTCGTCGCCGAAGTACTCGATTCGCACCGCGACGTCCTCGTACGCGGGATGAAGCTCGAGGACGTCTCCGCGGACGCGGAACGTGCCGCGGGCGAGATCGAGGTTGGTGCGCTCGTACTGCATCTCGACGAGCTGCGCGAGAAGCGTCCGCATCCCGGTCCGGTCGCCGACTTCGATGTAAGCCAGCATGTCGTAGTACGACTCGGGGGATCCGAGCCCGTAGATGCAGGAGACCGAAGCCACCACGATGACGTCCCGCCGCTCGAACAGGGCCTTCGAAGCGGAGAGGCGGAGCTTGTCGATCTCCTCGTTCCGCGACGTCTCCTTCTCGATGTAGGTGTCGCTCTGCGGGATGTACGCCTCGGGCTGGTAGTAGTCGTAGTACGAGACGAAGTACTCGACCGCGTTCTCCGGGAAGAAGCCCCGGAACTCCTGGTAGAGCTGCGCGGCCAGGGTCTTGTTGTGCGACAGGACGAGCGTGGGGCGGTTGACCGCCTCGATGACCTTCGCCACCGTGAACGTCTTGCCGGAACCGGTCACGCCGAGCAGGACCTGGTCCCGCCGCCCTTCCCGGATCCCGGCGGCGAGCTTGTCGATTGCCTGCTGCTGGTCGCCGTGGGGAGTGAAATCGGTCTGGAGACGGAAGCGTCCGCCGGCCCGCGCCTGGGCGTCCAGGTACGACGGGGGTTTGACCGCGCCGGCGCGTGCGAGCGCGGAGGTCGGTTTGGGCTGCGATCCGGGGCGGGGACTCAAGGCGCCGGGGTCGCCACCGGAGAGGGCGCGGACGTCCGGGGAGCGCCGCGCGCATGCGCCACCGCTTCCCGGTAGACCTGCGTCAGCTCGTGGACCTCCGATCGGCCGACCTCGCGGCCGATCTTCACGGCGTCCCGCACCCTTTCGATGTCCTCCTTGCTCACCTTCTTCGCCTCGAGCTCGCGCCGGAAGTCGGCGTACGCCGAATCGAGCTCCGCTTTGTCCTGCGCGGTGACCTCGGCGGCATAGCTCGCGCGGATCCGGTCCATGAGCAGATCCGTCACCGCCGAGGGACGCTTCTGCACGTAGATCCCGATTCCGACGAGCGCTGCGACCATCAGGATTGCGCAGGCGCCGCAGCCGAGCAGCGCGGCTTTCCAGCAGCCGCGGTTCGAAGCCGCGCCGGGCGGCGCGGGTTCGATCGGGGGCGCCGTGCTCACGACCCCTCGGCTTATAGCATACGGCCCGGCGATGCCTCAAAATGAGGAGCGGATGCCCCTCAATCGCCGCAAGGTCTTCGTCGCCGTTCTCCCTCTCCTCGCCGCGGCGGTCCTGGGCGGCGTCGCGGGCTCCGCCGCGACGAACTTCGTCCGCGTGCCGCGCGTCTCGGAGCTCGAGACCTACCGCCCCGACATCATCACGGAAATCCGGGGAACCGACGGATCCACGGTGGCGCGTTACGCCATCGAGAGGCGGATCCTCGTCTCGCGGGGACAGATCCCGGCGGTCCTTCGCAACGCGATCATCGCCACCGAGGACAAGAACTTCTTCCGCCACGGAGGCATCGACCTGCAGCGCACGGTGTCGGCGATGTTGACGAACCTCCGGCAGAAGACCTACGCGCAGGGGGGGTCGACGCTCACCCAGCAGCTGGCGCGGGCGATCTTCCTGTCCCCTCGGAAGACCATCTCCCGGAAGATCAACGAGGCCTTCGTGGCCTTCGAGATCGAGCGGCGCTACTCGAAGGAACAGATCCTGACGATGTACGCGAACGAGATCTACCTGGGCCACGGCAACTACGGGGTCGAGGCGGCCGCGCGCTACTACTTCGGCAAAGGGGTCAAGGACGTGACGCTCGCGGAGGCGGCGCTGCTCGCGGGCATCGTCCAACGTCCCGAGGACCAGTCGCCTTTCCGCAACCCGGTGGCCGCGCGCCACCGCCGGTCGATCGCCCTGTCGCGCATGGCGGCCGAGCGATACATCACCGATGCCGAGCGCCGCGCGGCGGAAGCGGAGCCCCTGCCGACGACCCCGTCGCTCGAGGAGTCGATCGTCGGGCCCTACTTCTGCGAGGAGATCCGGCAGTACCTCGAGAAGACGTACGGAGAGCAGGAGCTCTACCGGCGCGGCCTGCGGGTGGAGTCGACGCTCGATCCCCGGATGCAGGCGTGGGCCGAAGAGTCGCTCGGGTGGGGGCTCCGCCGCCTCGCTCGCCGCCACGGTTTCCGGCGGCCGCGCAACCTCCTCTCCGAGGGATATGCGGACCTCGACGCGTACGTCGACCCGTCCTGGGACGGCCCGGCGCCCGCCCCGGGAAGCGCGGTGCACGGCGTCGTGCTCGAGACGTCGAAGGGCGGCGCCGAGATCCGGATCGGAAAGAAGGTCCTGACCCTTTCGGCCGCCGGTTTCGCGTGGACGAGCGCGACCGACGCTTCGAAGATCCTGAAGCGCGGCGACCTCGTCACGGTCACGGTCACGCCGAAAAAGGACGGCGGCGAGGAACTCGCGCTCGAGCAGGATCCGAAGGAGGAGGGCGCGGTCGTCGTCGTGGAGAACGCGACCGGTGCGGTCCGCGCGATGGTCGGGGGCTACGACTGGAGTCGTTCGAAGTTCAACCGCTCGACGCAGGCGCTCCGGCAGGCCGGCTCCACGTTCAAGCCGTTCGTCTACCTCGCCGCGCTGGAGGCGGGGTACACCCCGTCGGACACCGTATTCGACGGACCGATCTCGATCGCCTTCGATCCGCATCAGCCTCCGTACCGCCCGACCAACTACGACGGAAAGTTCCGCGGGATCGTGACGTTCCGCCGCGCGCTCGAGTACTCGTACAACGTCTCGGCGGTCCGGGTCTCCGAGATGGTCGGGCGAACGCACGTCATCGAGGTCGCGCATCGCCTCGGGATTCGCCAGAAGCTCTCTCCGTACCCGTCGATCGCGCTGGGGGCTTTCGAGGTCACGCTCGCCGAGATGACGTCGGCGTTCTCGGTCTTCGCCAATCAGGGCCTCGCTTTTCCCATGTACCTTTTCGAGAGGATCACGGACGCCAACGGCGACGTCCTCGAGCAGACGCACCCCGACGCCCGCGAGGTCGCGAGCCCGCAGGCGTGCTTCCAGCTCCTGCAGATGCTGAAGGGCGTCACCCAGCGGGGCACCGGCGCCTCGGCCGCGCGCCTGAAGCTGAACATCGCCGGGAAGACCGGGACCACGAACGACTTCACGGACGCCTGGTTCCTCGGAATGACCCCGCGATACACGATCGGCGTCTGGGTCGGCAACGACAAGAAGACCGAGAGTCTGGGCAAGGGCATGGACGGCGCGCACGCCGCTCTGCCGATCTGGATCCGGATCGTCGAAAAGATGAAAGACGGCGGGCAGTTGGATCCCAAGGAGGACTTCGACGCGCCGCCGAACGTGGTCTTCACCGCTGTCGACTACGACACCGGCCTGAAGGCGATCCCGGGGAGCCCGCGGCCGATCCTGGAGACGTTCGTCTCGGGCTCTCAGCCGACCGAGGAGTGGTCGTCCCGGTGGGAGGAGATCACGCGCCTCCCCTGGTCGCTCCAGCAGTCGTTCTACCTGCCGAAGAAGGGAGAGGTGCCCGGTCCGGGGAGCCCGGCGCCGCCGGGCGCGGCTCCGGTTCCGGCTCCCCCGCCGGCGCCGACGCCGATTCCCTGACGACTGGAGGTTAGACCGGCGCGGGCGCGGGGTTCGCGGGCTGCACGTCCACGACGAGCGTCGCGAGCACGTCGCGGTGCAGTCTCACGTGGACAGTGTGCTCGCCCAGCCGCTTGATCGGCTCGGCGAGTTCGACCCGGCGGCGGTCGACCTCGATCCCCTTCGCGGCGAGCGCGTCCGCGATCTCCGACGAGGTGACCGAGCCGTAGAGCACGTCCCCCTCCCCCGCCTTCTTCGTGACCGAGATCCGGAGCCCTTCGATCTTCTCCGAGACCTGCTGGGCGACCGTCTTCTCTCGAAGGGTCTTCTCGTCGTACTTCTTCTTCTCTTCCGTCAGCCGGTGGGCGTTCGCGGGAGTCGCCTCCCAGGCGAGCCCCTGCGGAAAGAGAAAGCTGCGCGCGTAACCGGGCTTGACGGCAACGGTGTCGCCGCGGTGCCCGAGCCCGCGGACGTCGTCGGCCAGAATGATCTTCATCTTTTTTCCATCGCTCCCAAACGTCTTCGTCGAAAGTCCACGTACCAGTCGAACAACCCCAGCAGCGCGACTCCGACGTTCATCGGGAAGTAGGCGACCAGGGTATAGACACCCACGCGGAGCAGCCAGAAGCGGAACCAGCGCCGCGCGAAGTGGCAGATGATAGAGAGGCCCGCCACGAAATACAAGGCGAGGAGCGGCAAGAGGACACTCCCGGCGGCGGGTTTCCAGGGGGCGGCCAGGAACACGGAAGCCGCGCCGGCCGCGACGAAAAGGGGCGCCACCCCCGCCGGAACGCGCAGCTCCTCGAACCGCGCGGCTTCCGCGGAAGGAGCCGGCCGGGCGAGGCGGGCCCCCGCGTAGAAGGACACCGCGGCGCACAGGACCCAGAGCAGACCGAGGAGACCCGCCCAATAGCGCCGGCTGAACTCCCGGGCGGCTTCGAGCGTCGCGCGCATCCGGGCCACGGTCGCCGAGTCCATCCCGGAGCGCGAGTACGACTCGATCGCCGACGGCATCATGCGGTCGAACTCGCGCGCGATCTCATCCCCCACGGACTTTCCGGAGCCGGCCGCGTCGGCGGCGAAGAGTGCAGCGAGCAGGACGGCGCCGGCCGCGCACAGCAGGAGGTACGCCGTCGACGCCCGTCCGGTGCGCTTCGAGAAGGCCGCGAAGATCGCGGGCACGATCGCGACGGCGGCCGCGAGCGCTCCGCGCGCGCCGGCGGAAGCGTCCCCCG
>JBKPMI010000505.1:0-4266 GCA_046732075.1 Acidobacteriota bacterium
GAGGACGTCCGACGTGAACACCGCGACGTCCGGCCGTCCCGACGCCTCGCGTTGATCGGAGACGAGCCACTCGCGCCAGCTCTTGCCCTGGTCGTAGCTCGACTGCGGGACCGGACGCGAGATGAACGGCACCGGCTTCGCGGGGTCCGAGACGTACTCCTCGAAGGCCTCGCTTCCGGCTCTCGACGCGGCGAGCGTGACCTTTCCGTCGGCCGACAGGTAGTAGGGCGTGGGCTTGACCGTGCAGCCGGAGTCGCAGCCCGACGGCCACGCGGTCAGGCGCCTCCACTTGTTGGTGCCGGTCTCGAACGCCATGACCGGCGCAACGCCGGACTTCGGCGCGCCGTCCTTCAGGTATTCATCCAGGAACGGCCGCAGGATGTCGCGGCGGAAGGCGAGCGCCGTGTCGCTGTCGAAGCGGACCGCGCCGAGAGCGCTGCCCTCGCGGATCTCCTGGCCGTGGTGCCAGGGGCCCAGGACGAGAAAGACCTTGTCGTTGCCGGTGTCCTTCGGCTCGATCGCCTTGTACACGGCGGGAGCTCCGTAGATGTCCTCCTGGTCCCAGAGGCTGTGGACGAGCATCACGGGAACCTTCAGCGGCTGCGCGGCGAGGATCTTGTCGACCGCCTGGTCGCGCCACCACGCATCGTAGGAGGGATGCTCGGTCAGCTTTCTCCAGAACCCGACCTGATCGAGGCCGTGGCGCTTTCCGAGCTCGCCCGCGGAGCCGGCCGAGAAGAACGTGTCGAAGTCGTCGAAGTGGGCGGTCCACCAGTGCTCCTCGTTCTTGCGGTCCGCCTCCTGGTCGTAGATGTAGGCCGCCCCGAGCTGCCGGAAGGCGCCGTTGTGGAACCAGTCGTCGCCCATCCAGCCGTCGACCATGGGGTTCATCGGCACGGACACCTTGAGCGCCGGGTGCGGGTTGACGAGAGCCATGAGCGGCAGGAACCCGTCGTAGGAGATCCCGAGAATGCCGACCTTGCCGTTGCTCTCCGGGACGTTCCTCACCAGCCACTCGATGGTGTCGTAGGTGTCGGTCGAGTGATCCACGGGCGTCGGATTCTGCGGCCCGTGCAGCGGCCGGTTCATCACGTAGTCCCCCTCCGACCTGTACTTGCCCCGGATGTCCTGGACCACGCGGATGTATCCGCCCTCGACGATGACCTCGGTCGCGTTGTCGTAGCCCCACAGGTTCGGGCCCAGGTGGGCGCTGTGGCTGTGGGTCGTGAGCTCGTCCGCCTCGTACGGCGTCCGCGTGAGGAGCATGGGCGCTCCTTTCGCGCCCTTCGGGACGAGGATCACCGTGTGCAGCCGGACGCCGTCGCGCATCGGAATCATGGCCTCGCGCCGGACGTAGTCGAAGCTCTCGGTGACGGGCTGAAACTTCGCCGGCGTCTCGCTCGGGAAGTTCGGGTACTTCGGGCGCGTCTGCGCGGGGACGCTTCCTGAGAGGAGAAGGGCCCCCAGCACGGCCGCGGAGCGGACGATCCGCCGGAATTCGATGTTCGTCATGCGCGAGACGATATCGAAAGAGGTGGGCTCGCGGCGCGGCCCGCCGCTATGATTTCGCCCAATTCAGGAGGAAGCCGTGGTGGTCAACGCTTTCCTGTGCGCGATCCTGGGCCTGACCGCCCTGTCCCCGCCGGCGCAGCCGGCTCGGGACTCGAAGGCGGGCACCGAGCTCCACTCCCTGCTCGACGAGATCTGGGAGTTCGAGCTCCGCGAAGATCCCCTCTACGCCACGCAGGTCGGCGACCACCGCTACGACGACCGGCTTCCGTCGGTCGCGATGTCGGACCTCGGGCGGCGCAACGAGGCGCGCCGGAAGTTCCTCGAGCGCCTGAAGGCGATCGACGCGGCGGCGCTCGACGAGACGGATCGGGACAGCCAGGCCCTCCAGCGCGTTCGGCTCGAGGACTCGATCCGCGAGTTCGAGCTGCACCACTACCGCTTTCCGATCAACGCCGACAGTGGCTTTCACATGGAGCTCGCGCAGCTCACGAGCGAGATGCCTTTCGACACCCCGCACGACTACGAGAACTTCCTGGCGCGTCTCCACGCCCTTCCGGGGTACATGGCCCAGAACACCGACCTCCTGCGCGACGGGATGAAGGCGGGGTGGACTCTTCCGAAGCAGGCGCTCGTCGGATACGAAAAGACGATCGAGGCGCACGTCGTCTCGGATCCGGCGAAGAGCCGGTTCTTCGCGCCGTTCACGTCATTCCCGGTGGGCGTACCCGAGGCCGATCGCGCGCGGCTTCGCGCTGCCGCCGAGAAATCCATCCGCGACGAGGTCGTTCCGGCGTACCGCAAGTTTCTCGAGTTCATGACCCGCGACTACATGCCGGGCGCGCGCGCGACCGTCGGCGCCGGAGATCTCCCGGGGGGCAAGGAGTACTACGCCTACCTGGTCCGGCACTTCACGACCGTCGACCGTTCGCCCGATGAGGTTCACGCGCTCGGACTGTCGGAGGTCCGCCGGATCCACGCCGAGATGGAAGAGGTGATCCGGAAGACCGGTTTCAAAGGGAGCTTCGCCGACTTCCTGAAGTTCCTCCGGACGGACCCCCGCTTCTACGCGAAGACGCCGGAGGAGCTCCTGAAGCAGGCGTCGTGGATCGCGAAGCGCATCGACGGCAAGCTCCCGTCCCTCTTCGGCCGGCTGCCGCGGCAGCCCTACGGCGTCGAGCCGGTTCCGGCGGAGATCGCCCCGAAGTACACGGGCGGCCGGTACGTCGGCGCGCCGCCCGGCGGCAAGAAGGCCGGGACCTACTGGGTCAACACCTACGCCCTCGAGAGCCGGCCGCTCTACGTCCTCACCTCGCTGACCCTCCACGAGGCGGTGCCGGGCCACCACCTGCAGGGAGCGCTCTCGGCGGAGCTGACGGACCTGCCGGCCTTCCGCCGGTTCCTGTACGTCGACGCGTTCGGCGAGGGATGGGGTCTCTACTCGGAGCACCTCGGCTTGGAGATGGGCCTCTATACCGACCCCTACAGCGACTTCGGCCGTCTGACGTACGAGATGTGGCGCGCATGCCGCCTCGTCGTGGACACCGGGCTCCATGCGAAGGGCTGGACTCGGCAGCAGGCGATCGATTACCTGGCGTCCAACACCGCGCTTTCGCTGCACGAGTGCACGACCGAAACCGACCGCTACATTTCCTGGCCGGGTCAGGCGCTCGCCTACAAGACGGGGGAGCTGAAACTGCGCGAGCTGCGGGACCGCGCCGAGAAGGCGCTCGGTCCCCGCTTCGACGTGCGGGAGTTCCACGACCGGATCCTGGGCGGCGGAACCGTCACCCTCCCGATCCTGGAAAACCGCATCGACGCGTGGATCCGGTCGAAGCAGTGAGTGCCCTCTGCGGCGCGAAATTGAGCGGTGCAGAGGACACTGCCCCGTTTCGGATGGTCCGCAACCCCTTTGTTTTCAGGGAGTGGCCTGTGGCACCCTCGTTGCGATTCCTCCCGGGTGACCGCCGACTGTCCGGCGGAGGAGGTCTGGAAATGAAGAAAGCAATTCGCATCGCAGTCGGGACTGCCGCCCTGGCCGCGGGCCTGGCCGTCGTGGGCGCCGCTCCGGCGAACGCGCAGGTTCGGTTTCGGGGGTCGTTCCCGCTGCCGCACGGACGGATCTCGGTCAACGTCGGAGACCCGTACTACGGGGGCGGTTACTACGATCAGTTCGCGATCGGCGGCTACGTCCCGGACGGGTACGACGTGTATCAGGATCCCGACTACGGTTGGGGGTTCGCGTACGACGACCAGTGGTACGCCTGTGAGCCGCGGGGCACCCGGTTCGTGATCATCGCGGCGCCCGTGTACTACGGCGGCTACCGGAGCTATGGCTACGGCGGCTACCGCAACTACGGCTACCGGGACTATCGGTACGTCCGGCCCTATAGCAATCGTTACTACAGCCGGGACTACGGCTATCGGCGCTGGGACTCCCGCCGGGATCGCAACTGGGGGCGCAACGACCGGCGCTGGGATCGCAACGACCACAACCGGGGTGACCGGAACTGGAGTCGGGACGGCGGAAGCCGTGACCGGAACTGGAACCGGGACGGCGGAAGCCGCCGGGACGGCAACTACCGCCGGCACAACTAACCCGGCATCGGATTGAACCTGGAGGCCGCCTCGCGAGAGGCGGCCTTTTTTTTGGTCTTCAGTTCTTCGGCGCTGTCGCGACCTCCGTCGGATCGCCCGTCTGGTGATCTTCGATCTGGAACCGGAGGAACTCGTGGACCGCCTTGAGCGCCTCGGCGT
>JBKPMI010000506.1:0-1983 GCA_046732075.1 Acidobacteriota bacterium
TGTCCTCCTCCGAAACAGTTGAGCAGACGCGGGTTTTTCCGGTCATCGGGCTGGAAGTCCATGCCCAGCTGCTGACGAAGTCCAAGATCTTCTGCTCCTGTCCGGTCACGGTCGGAGCGCCCCCGAACTCCGCCACCTGTCCGATCTGCCTGGGGTTTCCGGGAACTCTACCGGTCCTGAACCGCGAGGCCGTGGCTCTCGCGCTGCGGCTGGCCCTCGCCGTCGGCGCCACGGTCCACCGGGACTCCCGCTTTGCCCGAAAGAACTACTTCTATCCCGATCTGCCCAAGGGATATCAGATCTCGCAGTACGACCGTCCGTTCGCGACCGGCGGCGGCATCGAGATCGACACGCCCGCCGGCCCGAAGACGATCCGGCTCGTTCGGATCCACCTCGAAGAGGACGCCGGGAAGCTCCTCCACGACACCCCGTTCGACGACGTCTCGCCTTCGGTCTCGCTCGTCGACTGGAACCGCGCGGGCGTTCCGCTGGTCGAGATCGTGAGCGAGCCGGACCTGCGCGCCCCCGCGGAGGCCGCCGCGTACCTGACGGAGTTGCGGCGCCTCCTCCGATACACCGGCGTTTCCGACGCGGACATGGAAAAGGGCAATCTCCGCTGCGACGCAAACGTCTCGGTACGCATATCCGAGGACGCGCCGTTCGGGACGCGCGCCGAGATCAAGAACCTGAACTCGATCCGGTTCGTGGCGCGCGCGATCGAGCACGAGGCCGCGCGGCAGGCCGAGCAGCTGGCGCGGGGGGAGCGGATCGCGCAAGAAACCCGGCTGTGGGACGTCGCCGCGAATCGCACGGTCCTCATGAGGAGCAAGGAGGAGGCGCACGACTACCGGTACTTCCCGGAGCCGGATCTAGGCGCGGTCGTCGTGGACGAGGCCTGGATCGCAGACACGGCGCGCGCTCTGCCCGAGCTGCCGCGCGCGCGGCGGGCCCGCTTCATCGAACAGTACGCGGTCTCGCCCGCGGACGCCGAGACGCTCGTCTCGACCCGGGAGCTCGCCGACTACTTCGAGGAGGTCGCGCGCCGGGCAACGCCTCGCGTCGCCGCGCAGTGGGTGACCGGCGAGGTCCTGCGCTGGATGAAGGAGCGCCGGATCTCGGCCGAGCAGGCGTCGTCGTTCCCCGTTTCGCCGGAGCGGCTCGCGGATCTTCTGAAGCTGGTCGAGGCGGGAGACATCTCCGCGACGTCCGCCAAGGACGTCTTCGCCGCAATGCTCGACTCGACCCGGTCGGCCGCGGAGCTCGTCGCGGAGCGCGGTCTCGGGCGGATCTCCGACGTCTCCGCCCTGGACGCCGTCGTCTCCGACGTCGTTCGGGAGAATCCGTCGCAGGTCAGCCTGTACAAGTCCGGCAAGACGCAGACGTTCGGCTGGTTCGTCGGGCAGATCATGAAGCGCACCGGCGGGCGGGCGGATCCGGCGACGGTGCGCGACGCGCTCACGCGCGCGCTCGAATGATCCAGGTTTTCCGCCTCTGCAAGGACTACGGCCCCTTCCGGCACGCGATCTCCGACGTGTCGTTCAACGTCGAGCGCGGCGAGTTCGTGTTCCTGACGGGGCCCTCCGGGGCCGGAAAATCCACGCTCCTGAAGCTGCTCTTCCGGGAGGAGCTGCCGACCTCCGGACAAGTCCTCGTCAACGGGCGGAACATCGGGGTGCTGCCGGACTCCCAGGTGCCGTACTTCCGGCGGACGCTCGGCGTCGTCTTCCAGGACTTCAAGCTCATCGGCCGGAAGACGATCTTCGAGAACCTGTCCTTCGTCCAGAGCGTGCTCGGCCTGCCGCGCGGGGAGCAGAAGCGGCGGGCGTACCAGGCGTTGAAGCGCGTCGGGCTCCAGCACCGGATGAACTCCTATCCGAGCGAGCTCTCGGGCGGCGAGCAGCAGCGGTCGGCGGTCGCTCTCGCCATCGTCAACGAGCCGGTTCTCCTGCTCGCCGACGAGCCCACGGGGAACCTGGACCCCGT
>JBKPMI010000507.1:0-10323 GCA_046732075.1 Acidobacteriota bacterium
CGTTCGAGGTGCTCCGCGAGATGGTCCCGGCGGCCCGGCGGCGCTCTTCCGGAACGGCGGACGCGGGCGCGGGACTCCTCGCTCCCATGCCCGGGCGCGTCCGCCGGATCTCGGTCCCGCGGGGCGAACGGGTGGCGAAGGGGGACGTGGTCCTTGTTTTGGAAGCGATGAAGATGGAGCACGCGATCCGGGCGCCTCGCGACGGTGTCGTCACCCGGCTGGATCACCGCGAGGGCGACCTCGTGGACGCGGGCGCGGTCCTGGCCGAGATCTCCTGACCGCGGAGCGCGGCGGCGGAGGATAATCCGCCCGATGACCGAGTCGCAGGAATATCCGATCGATCGACCCAACCTGCCCCGGCGGGCCACGGTCTACGAAGTCGGACCCCGCGATGGGCTCCAGAACGAGTCGGAGACCCTGCCGGTCGACGTCCGGGTCCGCTTCGTCGACCTGCTGACCGAGGCGGGACTGCCCGCCATCGAGGTCGGATCGTTCGTTTCCCCGGCGGCGGTGCCGCAGCTCTCCGACACGGAGGAGGTGTTCCGCCGGATCCACCGTGCGAGCGGGGTCCGCTATCCCGCGCTCGTCCCGAACGTCCGGGGCCTCGAGCGTGCGATCGCCTCGGGCGTCCGCGAGATCGCGGTCTTCACGGCGGCGTCCGAGACCTTCAACCGGCGGAACATCCATGCCGGCATCGACGAGTCGATCGAACGCTTCCAGCCGGTCGTCGCGCGGGCCGCCGAGGAGAAGATCCGCGTTCGGGGTTACGTCTCGACCGCGTTCGGCTGCCCGTACGAGGGGGAAATCTCGCCCGAGGCCGTGCGCGAGGTGGTGCACAAGCTCCTCGATCTGCCGGTCGACGAGATCTCGATCGGCGACACGATCGGCGTCGCGACCCCCGGCGGCGTGTACGACGTCGTCGAGACGCTCTACGACTCGGGGGTCACGCGCGGCGTGCTGGCCCTGCACATGCACGACACGCGGGGCACCGCGCTCGCGAACGTCTACGCCGGGCTGGAGTGCGGGATCACGACCTTCGACTCGTCCGCCGGCGGCCTGGGCGGATGCCCGTACGCGCCCGGCGCTTCCGGAAACCTCGCCACCGAAGACCTGCTCTACCTTCTCGAGGGGCTCGGTATTGAGACCGGCGTGACACTGCCAAAAGTCGTCGCCGCCTCCCGTTTTCTGTCGGAGGCGCTGGGAAGACGGCCTCCCGGCCGATATCTCGCGGCGGTCTGGGGCGAGGACGTGGGCATGCCGGTCGTCGAGGAATCCTGAATCCCGGTTCCGAAATTGACAGGGTCGCGGTCGGAGCGTACCTTCACACCACACCGATGGAAAAAAAGATCCTGGTTGCCGACGACAGCCTGACCATTCAGAAAGTCGTAGAGCTGACGTTCACCGACAGCGACTACCACCTCACCTGCGTCTCCAACGGAGCGCTGGCGCTCGAATCGGTCCGGAAGGATCCGCCCGATCTCATTCTCGCGGACGTCGTCATGCCCGAGAAGAACGGCTACGAGATTTGCGAGGAGGTCAAGAGAAACCCGGCGACCGCGGAAATCCCGGTGGTGCTGCTTGCCGGCACGTTCGAGCCGTTCGACCGGGAGCGCGCCGAAAGGCTCCACTGCGACGCGATCGTTTCGAAGCCCTTCGACTCGCACCAGCTGTTCCGGCAGGTCGAATCGCTTCTCGCGAACCGGCCGTCGGTCTCCCGGCGGACCGGACCGATCACCCGGGACCCGCTCGAGGCGTCGCCCGCCGCCGTTCATCCGTTCCCGGCGGCGCCGCCGACCCCGTTCGAGGGAGGGTTCGTCGAAGAGGATTTCACCGGGTCGATCCGGAACCTGCGGGGCGTCGGCCGGGACGAACCGCTCGAGAACCTCTACGGGCCGGAGGACGTCGACTCGGCCCTCGCCGCATTCCAGGCGGTGGAGCCGGCCCCACCTCCCGCTGCCGCCGGCGAAGAGCGCCACGCGGGAGCCCCCGCGGCCGCCAGCGGTTCCCGCATTACCGACCCGATTGCTCCGCATCCCGCCGAGGAAGTGCCCGACGCGGCGAGCCCGTATCTCCCGGAGGACGACCCACGCACCCAGAGGATCGAAGTCGCCCGTTTCCGGACGCTATCCGAAGCGGCTCCGGCGCCGGCGGCGGCGCACGTACCCGAACCGGCCGCGCCCCCAAGCGTTTCCGGTTCCGCGCCGGGCGCCGGACCCCGGACCGAGCTGTCGGACGCCGACATCGAGGCTCTCGCGGAACGGGTGGCGAGGCGCGTGATCGAGAAGCTCTCCGAGCGTATCGTCCGGGAAATCGCGTGGGACGTCGTTCCGGAGACGGCCGAGCTGGTCGTACGGGAACGCATCCGGGAGCTCGAGAGCGGAGTCGAGTAAAGCCTCTCTTCCCGGAGCATCCCTTCCGTTCCCCGGCCGTTCCGTAGCGAATCCGCCCTGTTTCTGATAAGGAGTGCGGGCTTTTTGCGCCTGACCTCATGAAACGCAATCCCCGGGAAGCCAGCGCCTCGACCCACGACGAGGGTGGCGGCGGAGCCGTGGACACCTCTGCCGCGGGCGGGGCGGCGAAGCTCGAGAAGACGTTCGATCCGTCGCACTTCGAGGAGCGCTGGTACCGGACGTGGGAGGAGGAAGGGCGCTTCCAGCCGGTGGGCCCGCCCGGCTCCCCGCGGTTCGTGATGGTGATTCCGCCTCCCAACGTGACGGGACGACTCCACATCGGACACGCGTTCGGCCGGACGCTCGAGGACATTCTCGCCCGCTGGAAACGGATGAAGGGCTTCCGGGTCCTGTGGGTCCCGGGGACCGACCATGCCGGGATCGCCACGCAGATGGTGATCGAGCGGGAGCTCGCGAAAGAGGGGATCGACAAGCGCGACCTGGGCCGGGAGAAGTTCATCGAGCGGGTCTGGCTCTGGAAGCGCGAAGCCAAGGACACGATCCAGTCCCAGATCCGGCGCCTCGGGTGTTCTCTCGACTGGAGCCGCGAGCGCTTCACGCTCGACCCCGACCTCTCCGTGGCGGTGCGGCACGCGTTCGTGCAGCTGTACCACGAGGGGCTGATCTACCGCGGCCGGTACGTCGTCAACTGGTGCCCCCGGTGCGGGACCGCGGTCTCCGACCTCGAGGTCGTGCACCGCGAGGTCGACGGCTCGCTGTATCGGATCCGGTACGACGTGTCGGGCGTGTCCTCCGGGGCGGTGGTCGCCACCACCCGGCCCGAGACGATGCTGGGCGATACCGCGCTCGCCATCCACCCGGACGATCCCCGCACCGCGAAGCTCCGGGGCAAGACCGCGACGCTTCCGATCGTGGGGCGCGAGATCCCGATGATCGAGGACCCCATCCTGGTCGACCGGCAGTTCGGCACGGGAATCGTGAAGGTCACCCCCGCGCACGACGCCAACGACTTCGCGGTCGCAAAGCGGCACGACCTGCCCGAGGTGGTCGTGATCGGCCCCGACGGGAAGATGACGGCGGAGGCCGGAGAGTACGCGGGGCTCGACCGCTTCGAGGCGCGGAAGGAGATCGTGAAGAGGCTCCAGGCGGAGAACCGGCTGGTCGGTGTGGATCCTCACCGGCACTCACTCGGGCACTGCCAGCGCTGCGACACCGTGATCGAGCCGTACCTCTCGACGCAGTGGTTCGTGAAGATTGCGCCGCTCGCGGAGCCCGCGATCCGCGCGGTCGAGTCGGGCGAGATCCGCTTCGTGCCGGAGCTCTGGACCAAGACCTACTTCGAGTGGATGCGCAACATCCACGACTGGTGCATCTCCCGCCAGCTCTGGTGGGGACACCGGATCCCCGCGTTCACGTGCGCCAACGGCCACCTGACGGTGTCCGACACGGATCCCACGGCATGCGAGACCTGCGGTTCGACGAAGTTCGAGCAGGACCCGGACGTGCTCGACACCTGGTTCTCGTCGCAGCTCTGGCCCTTCTCGGTCTTCGGCTGGCCGAAGGAGACCGAGGACCTGAAAGACTTCTACCCGACCGACGTCCTCGTGACCGGCTACGACATCCTCTTTTTCTGGGTGGCGCGGATGATCATGGCCGGCATCCACTTCATGGGACGGAGGCCCTTCTCGGTCGTGCCCCTTCACGGTCTCGTGCGGCTGGCGGGCGAGAAAATGTCCAAGACGCGCGGGAACGTGATCGACCCGCTCGTGGCGATCGCGGAGTTCGGCGCGGACGCCCTGCGGTTCACGTACGCGAGCTCGGCGACGTCCGGGACGACCGTGACGCTCGACCGGGAGCGCCTCTCCGGGTCCCGGAACTTCGCGACCAAGCTCTGGAACGCGGCGCGCTTCACGCTTGCGCAGCTCGACGGAAAGCCGCGCGCGGAAATCCGCGCGGGAGTCGCGAAAGCGCTGCCCGACCGCTGGATCCTGTCGCGCCTGTCCGCGACCGCCGCGGATGTCGACCGCTACCTGAATGAGTTCCGTTTCGACGAGGCCTCGCAGGCGCTGTACGCCTTCCTGTGGCACGAGCTCTGTGACGGGTACCTCGAGATGGTGAAGCCGGTTCTCTCGGGGCGCGATGGCGACGATCGGGCGCGGGAGATCGCGCGCGGCGTGCTGGAGCGCTGCCTGGCGGACTCGCTGGCGCTCCTCCACCCGTTCATGCCGTTCCTGACCGAGGAGATCTGGGAGAAGCTCACCGGCCGGCCAGGAACGCTGATCGTGTCGCCGTATCCCTCGGGCGATCCGGATTTCCGCGACCCTCCGGCCGAGGCCGCAGTCGAGCGGATGCGCGCCCTCGTGACCCGCGTGCGGAACTTCCGCGGCGAACGCCGCGTGCCGCCCACGGAGCCGGTCGTGCTCTCGGTGGAGGCGCGATCCGAGGACGAGGCCCGGGAGATTCGGGAGCTCGAAGGTCTCCTGCGCCACCTCGCGCGTCTCGGCGACCTCCGCTTCGGTCCGGCCGCCGAGGGCCAGGCGCGCGACGTGGTGTCCGGCATCGCCGTCGGGCTCTCGCTTCCGTCCGCCGCGACGGCGGGGAACCGGGAGCAGATCGCGCGCACCCTCGCGCAGCTGGACGGCGAGATCGCGGACCTCTCGGCGAAGCTCCAGAACCCCGCGTTCCTGGAGCGTGCGCCGGAGCCGGTCGTGGACAAGGCGCGTCGCCGACTCGGGGAGCTCGAACAGCGGAGAGCGGCCCTCGGCAGCCCGCTCACGCGATGATCGCGCGGACCCGGTGATCGAGTTCTGCGGCGGCGCCCTCGATCCCGGGCGCTGGAGCGTTTTCGAGAACGTCGGCTGCCTCGTGACGATCAAATCGACGAACGATCTCGCGCGCGAGGTCATCGACTTCTATTTCCAGGAGGAGCAGAACCTCCCGGCCTCCGTCTTCATCGCCGAGGCCCAGCCGGGCGCCCGCGGACGAGGCGCGCGCGCCTGGAAGGCGCCCCGCGGGCGCGGGATCTACCTGACCTTCGTCCGCCGGGTTGCGGACGGCGAACCGCTGTCGATCGTCCCGATCGCGGTGGCGCGCTGGACCCGCGAGGCCCTCAAGGAGTCGAGTGGCGTCGCCGCCGAGCTCAAGTGGCCCAACGATCTCTACGTCGGCCGGCGCAAGCTCGCCGGGGTCCTCGCCGAAGCACGAACCCAGGGGGACGAGTCGTACGTCGCCGTGGGAATCGGCGTCAACGTCCGGGGCCGCGCTGCGGACGTCGGAGTTCCGGGCGCGACGACGGTCGAGGAGGAGACCGGCCGCGCCTTCGCGATTCCGGAGGTCCTCCAGGCTCTGCTCGACCGGCTCGACCGGGAGCTCGCGCATCCCGACTGGGCGCGCGAAGTCGCGGAGTGGGAGCGCGTCTCGCTGCACCGGCCGGGAGACCGGATGCGGGTCCGCCGGGAGGGGCAGGAGGTGACAGGCCAGTACGTCGGCCTCGATGCCTGCGGCTTCCTGCGGCTCCAGACCCCGGCCGGAGAGGCGGTCGTGGCCAACGGAGAGCTGGACGAGTGGTGACGTCCAAGCCGCCGGCGCTCCTCGCGGTGGATGTCGGCAACACGAACACGGTCCTCGGGCTCTTCGAGGACGGGTCGCTCGTTCGCCACTGGCGCCTGACGACGCGGCGGGAGTCCACGTCGGACGAGATCACGCTGTCGGTGAAGGGGCTGCTCGCCTCGGCGGGCCGCGAGGACGACCCGCCCGGCGAAACCATCGTGGCGAGCGTCGTCCCGTCGCTCAAGTTCCCGCTCCGGCAGGCCCTCCGCCAGATCACGGGCTCCGAGCCCCTCTTCGTCGAGCCCGGCATCCGCACCGGGATGCCGATCCTCTACGACACGCCGCAGGAGGTGGGCGCCGATCGCATCGTCAACGCCGTGGCGGCCTACGAACGGCTGGGCGGGCCCTGCGTGGTGGTCGACTTCGGCACCGCGACGACCTTCGACGTCGTGACGGCGAAGGGGGAGTACGCGGGCGGCGTGATCGTGCCCGGAATCACCATCTCGGCGGAAGCCCTTTTCGAGCGCGCCGCGAGGCTGTGGCGCGTCGAGATCCGCCGGCCCGACAAGGTGGTGGGCAAGACCACCGCGAGCTCGATCCAGTCGGGCCTGTACTTCGGCTACCTGTCGCTCGTCGAGGGGCTCATCGACCGGATCACCCGCGAGATCGGGACGAAGCCCCGCGTGATCGCGACCGGAGGGCTCGCCGAGCTCTTCGGAGGCGGGACCGACAAGATCGAGGCAGTCGATCCGCTCCTGACACTGACGGGCCTGCGCATCATCCATGAACGAAACCGAGGAGGATAGGGCCTATTACGGCGCGGCCGAGGCGGCCTTCATCGCGCGCCGGGGCACTCCGTTCCTTCTCTCTCCAAAAGACTTCGCGCTTCTGAAGGAGTGGCGAGCGCTCGGGATCCCGATCGAGGCGGTTGAGGCGGGCCTGGACGAGGCGTTCACCCGCCGCGAGGAGCGCGGCGCCACCGGCCGGGTCAACTCGCTTTCGTATTGCCGCGACGCCATCCTCTCGGCATGGGAGCGGCGGGCGGAGACCGCGGTCGGCCGCGGAACGGGCCGGGCCGGAGAAAGCGCGCCGGACGTCGGAGCTGCGCTCGCCGCGCTGTCGGAGCGGCTCGCGGCGGTCGCCCGGGTTCATCCGTCCCTGACCGCGCCGATCGAGTCCGCGCACCGTTCGCTCGACCGGCTGGCGCGATCCGGCAAGACGGCCGGCGAGATCGAGGCCTCTCTCGCCCGGCTCGATCGGCGGATCTCCAACGAGATCGGGGAAGCGCTACCCGAAGACCGGCGCCGCCGGTTGGACGAGAGCGTCGAAAAGCTCCTCGCAAAAGCCCGGGTGAAGATGGACCGCGACACCGAGGAGAAGACCCGGCGCGCCCTGACCCGGCGGACCCTGCGCGAGGAGATGGGTCTGCCGCGGCTGACGCTTCTGGGGTAGCCCTCTGAGAAACTTCCCGTGTCCCGTGTCCCGTGTCCCGTGTCCCGACAATAAGGATTGAGGTCTTCGATCGCTTCCCTCCGCCGCGTCCGCATCTCCCGACTCGCTCCGACCGGCGAGGGAATCGCGCGCGACGACGCCGGCGTCGGTTTCGTCGCGGGCGCGCTGCCCGGCGAGGAGGTCGACGCGGAGGTGGAAGAAGTCCGGAAGAATTTCTGGCGGGGACGCGCGGCCGCGGTCATTGCCGGATCGCCCGACCGGATTCTCTCTCCGGCGGAAGCGTGCCCCGGCTGCGACTGGGGACACTTCGATCTCGCCGCGGCGCGCGAGGCGAAACGCGTCCTCTTCCGGGAAACCATGCAGAGGATCGGAAAGATCTCAGCCGACCGGTTCGGGGAGCTTCCGATCGTGCCGTCGGAAACGGGCTACCGGCTGCGCAACCGCTTCCACGTCGCGGGGCGGGGCGCGGATCTCGTCGTCGGGCAGTTCGCCGGGCGCAGTCACCGCGTCGTCCCGGTCTCGGCGTGCCGCGCGATCACTCCGGCAATGGCGGCGCTCCTGCCGCCGGTTCGGGACGCGATCTCCGCGAGCGGGGCGGCCGTCTCCGAACTCGCGACGCTGGAGGACCGGAACGGCGTGCACCGCCTGGCGCGCGTGACCGTGTCGGAAACCTCCCGCCGACAGAACCGGGCCGACGCCGAGTCCGTGGGCAACCGGCTCGCCCCGCTCTTTGCGGGCCTCGAGGTCGGCGGTCGCGACGGGCGCGCCCTCTTCCAGGCGGGGAACCCGCGACTGGCGATCGAGACCGGCGGCCGGCGCTTCCTGGTCTCCGCCGGCTCGTTCTTCCAGGGGAACCGGCACCTCGTCGAACGCCTGATGGCAGACGTCGCGGAGGCTGCCGGGGGATCGCGTCCGGGCGAAGCGCTCGACGCGTTCGGAGGCGTGGGCTTCTTCGCCGCGGCTCTCCTCAACGCCGGGCACTCCGTCACCTCCGTCGAGGGGAACCCGTCGGCGGCGCGGGACGCCGCGCGCACCCGGCAGAGCTGGGACGACGCGGAGCGGTGGAGGATCCTGCCCTCTTCGATCGCCGGGTTTCTCTCCTCGTCTTCCCGGCGCTTCGACGTCGTGGTGGTGGATCCACCCCGGGCCGGCCTGGCGCGGCTCACGCGGCCGATCGCCGAGCGGGCGCGCCGAACGCTCGTCTACGTCTCGTGCGATCCCGCGACGCTCGCCCGCGACCTCGCGGAGCTTCTTTCCGACTTCGAGATCGCCGGCGCCCGGCTGTACGACCTGTTTCCGCTGACGCACCGCGTCGAGTCGGTCGTCACGCTGGTGCGCAAGCCCGGCGCGCCCTGATCGGACCGGTCGCCCGCTCCGGCCGCGCGCCCGCGCTGGCCGCGGCCGCCCTCCTCGTGGCCGGAATCTTTTGCGGCGCCGCCTCCACCGGGGGAGAGCGGGGAGCTGCCGTCGTGGCGGCGCTCTGCTCCATTCTCCTCGTCCGCGGGCTGCGGAAGGATCCGCCGCGCTTCCGCCCGGCGCCGGTTCTCTTGATCTGGGCGAGCGTCGGATTCGCGGAGGGGAGGGTGGGTATCGCGCGGGCGGACCGCACGGCGCGGGACTCGTTCCAGCTCCGGCCGTCTTCCGGGGGCCGGGTCGACTGCGTCGAGGGAGTTCTCTCGGACTTCTGGAGCGACGCGCCGCCTCGCGCCCGCGGCCGCCTCCGCGCCGAACGCCTCCTCGCCGGCGGGAGATGGAGCCCGTTTCCGGCGGAGGTCTTCCTCTTCGTGTCGGGAAGCGTCCCGCCCGATCGCATCGCGGACCGTGGGGATCGCGTTCGCCTGCTCGGCCGACTCCGGACCGAAGACCTGCCGGCGTCGACGCGCGACATTTCGCTGCCGTACCGGCGCTACCGGTTCTCGGTAAAGAGCGCGCTGCTCATCCGGCGGGTCGGCCGGACCTCCGCATCCGCACTCTCTCTTCCGAATCGCTTCCTTCACGGCCGGCTGCCGCCGCCCGGCTCCCGCGGACCCGCTTTCGAACGGAACGTGCGCGGTCCGCTGGCGGCCCTCCTGCTCGGCCGGACCTCGCAGCTCGATCGGGGGATGGTTGCGAGCTACCGGCGCGGCGGGCTTTACCATCTGCTCGTGGTCTCCGGCCTTCACGTCGCGCTCGCGGCGGGACTCGTCGTGGTCGCGCTGCGACTTCTCCGCGTCGGGGGAAAAACCCGCGATGCCCTTCTTCTCGGCTCGGTGTTCCTCTTCGTGCTCGTGGGCGGCGCGAATCCCCCGGCCGTCCGGGCCGGACTCGTCGTCGCGGTATTTCTGGCGGCCCGTCTCTTCGAGCGTCCGGTCTGCGCGGCGCAGGCACTCGGACTCTCCGCGCTCCTCCTGTTCGTGGCGGATCCCGTGCAGATCTACTCGATCGGCACCGTCCTCACGTTCGCGGCGGTCGGCGGCCTCGCCCTCCTGACCGAGCCGATCCGCCGGCGCCTTCCCCTTCGTCCGGGCTGGCTCTTCGACGGCTTCGCGACCTCCGTGGCCGCGCAGTGCGCGACGTCGCCCGCGGTCTTCTGGCGCTTCAACGTCGTCTCCGCCGGCGCCTGGGTGACGGCGCCCCTCGCCATTCCGCTCTCGGCAGCTCTCATCGCGCTCGGCGCGGTTCTTCTCCTCCTTTTCGCCGCGGGTCTTCCGTCGGGTGCCGCGGGTTTCCTTTTCGGCCTCGGCTCGCGCGCTCTCGAATTCCTCGCCGAGCGGGCGAGCGGTCTCGCGTTCCTCCGAACGACTCCGCCGCTCGCGGGAGTGCTGGCCGTCTCGGCGCTGACTCTCTCGGCCGCGCGCGGTCCTGTACGGCTGCGCGCGCCATCCGCTGCCGTCGCCGCGGTTCTCTTTCTGCTTCTCGCGCTCCGCCCCGG
>JBKPMI010000508.1:0-29331 GCA_046732075.1 Acidobacteriota bacterium
CGGGCCGATGCCGAAGAACACGGCCCGCATCGACGCTCTCATCCGAGCGCTCGACCTCGGCTCCGCGATCGCGCGGCCCGGCCTGATCGACGACGACGACCTTCCCGGCCTGTTCGCGGGAGCCGACGTGCTCCTCTACCCGACCCTGTACGAGGGCTTCGGCCTCCCGGTCGTGGAGGCGATGGCGTGCGGCACCCCGGTTCTGACGTCGTCGACCTCCGCGCTCCAGGAGATTGCGGGCGGCTACGCCTTCCTCGTCGATCCTCTGGACGTCGACGCCATCGCCCGGGGCATCGTGGCTCTGACGACGGACCCGAAGATCCGGTCGGACTACGTCGAGCTCGGCCGCAAGCGCGCGCTCGACTTCTCGTGGCAGAAGGCGGCGGAGCGGACTCTGGAGGTATACGCCGAGGCGCTGGCGTCGAACGGGAAGCGTAAAACGTAAAACGCAAAGCGTGAAACGTGGAGAAGAGTCGATCCCCGTTGTCGTTTTACGTTTTACGTTTAACGTTTTACGTTTAACGTCATGAAGACCGCCGTCGTCCACGACTGGCTGAACGGCATGCGGGGCGGCGAGAAGGTTCTCGAGGAGATTCTCCCGCTCGTGCCGGACCCCACGATTTTCACCCTCTTTCACGTGCCCGGATCGGTGTCGCCGGAGATCGAGCGCTATCCGATCCGGGCGTCGTATCTCAACCGCTTTCCACTGGCGCGCCGGCAGTACCGCAACTATCTGCCGCTCTTTCCGCGCGCGGTCGAGTCTTTCGACCTGACCGGCTTCGACCTGGTCGTCTCCTCCTCTCACTGCGTCGCGAAGGGCGCGCGGGCGCCGGAAGGCGTGTCGCACCTCTGCTACTGCCACACGCCGGTGCGCTACGCCTGGGACCGGTTCGACGACTACTTTCCGCGCCGAACGACCCGGCTCTGGGCTCTCAAGAAGAGGGCGATCGACCGGCTGCGGGAGTGGGACGTGGCGACCGCGGGAAGGCCGACCCGGTACCTCGCGAACTCGTCCGCCGTGGCCGACCGGATCCGCCGGCACTACGGAAGAACGGCCTCGGTCGTCGCACCGCCGGTCGACGTGGATTTCTTCCACGGCTCCGGGTCTCCGCGCGAGCGATTCCTCCTGGGGGTCGGGTCGCTCGTCCCCTACAAGCGCTACGAGATCGCGATCGAGGCGTCCCGGCGGATGGGCCGTCCCCTCGTCCTGGTCGGGAAGGGACCCGAGGAGCGAAAGCTCCGCGCCCTTGCTCCGCCGTCCGTACAAATCGTGGCGGACCTCGCTGCCGAGGAGCTCCGCGAGCTCTACCGGAGGTGCTTCGCGTTCGTCCAGCCGGGGGAAGAGGACTTCGGCATCTCGCTCGTCGAAGCCGCGGCCTGCGGCGCACCGGCCGCGGCCCTGGGTCGGGGAGGAGCCCGCGACACCGTGAGTGACGGAGCGAACGGCTTCCTCTACCTCGAAGAGGGCGTCGACGGGCTCGTCCAGGCGCTCTCCGAGATCGAGAAGCGGAGGTTCGATTACACTGCCGTACGGGCGACGGCCCTGCCGTTCGCGCGCGACCGTTTCGCCCGCGAGTTCGCGGGCGCCGTCGCGGAGCTCGCCGGCGACGGGACGCCCGCGGAAGGAAGAGCGCGAAACCCGACGACATGATCCAGCACTCGAACCGCCGCCTCGCGGCGATCTTTCTCGCCTCCGATCTGATCGCGACGTTCGTGGCGCTCGCCGCGGCCTACTGGCTCCGCTTCGACGCGGAGATCATTCCCGTCACGAAGGGAGTTCCCTCGGCGACGTCGTACCTTCGGCTGTTTCCGTACATCGCGGCAGTCTGGCCGCTCGTCTTCTACTTCTACGGCCTCTACCAGGTCCGCCGGAGTCGCTCGAGCGTCGAGGAAGGACTCGCGGTGCTGGTGGCGACGGCTCTTGCGACGCTGCTCCTCATCGGCATCGCCACCTTCTCGCGCGGCTTCGACTACTCGCGCGCGGTGCTCGCCCTCTTCTTTGCGGCCGACGTGCTCCTGGTCTTCGCCGGCCGGACCGCGATCCGCCGCTATCTCGAGGAGGCGTGGCGCCACGGATACGGAGTGCGCCGGGTTCTCGTGGTCGGGGCGGGGCGCCTCGGCCGCGCCGTTGTGGACAAGCTCGCGGACCATCCCGAAGCGGGCCTCCGCTCGGTCGGCTTCGTCGACGACGACCCGGAGAAGCGCGGCGTGGCGTACCGGGGGGTCCCCGTCATCGGGCCGACCTCGGACGCGGCCCGGATCGTCGAGGAGAACCGCGTCGACGCGGTCTTCCTCGCCCTGCCGCTCGACGCGCACCGGGCCATGTTGTCGGTCTTGAAGGACGTCGCGCGGACCGTCGCGGACGTCCGCGTGGTTCCGGACCTCCTCCAGCACATCACGTTTCGCGCCGGCGTCGAGGACCTCGACGGGCTGCCGGTCGTTCACCTGACCCAGGTTCCGCTGACCGGTTGGATGAGCCTCGTCAAGCGCACGCTCGACCTCGCGATCGCGGCAACGGCGCTCGTCCTCCTCTCCCCGCTCTTCGCGGTGATCGCGATCGCGATCCGGTTGTCGGAGGGACCGCCCGTTCTCTACCGGCAGCAGCGCATGGGCCTGGACGGACGGCCGTTCGAGATCGTGAAGTTCCGGTCGATGCGCCGGGGCGCGGAGGACGAGTCCGGTCCGACGTGGGCCGGCCCGGACGACCCGCGGCGGACGGCCGTCGGCCGATTCCTGCGGCGCTGGAGCCTGGACGAGCTGCCCCAGCTCGTCAACGTCGTGAAGGGAGAAATGTCGCTCGTGGGGCCGCGGCCCGAGAGGCCCGAGTTCGTGCAAGAGTTCAAGGAGAAGTTCCCGCAGTACATGGTTCGGCACCGCGTCCGCGCGGGGATCACGGGGTGGGCGCAGGTTCACGGCTGGCGGGGCAACACGAGCCTTTCGAAGCGGATCGAGTACGACCTCTACTACATCGAGAACTGGTCGCTCGCTCTGGATCTCAAGATCCTCTGGCTGACGCTGCGCTACGGGCTGCGACACCGAAATGCTTACTAGCGCGGCACTGCTGGTTGCGGGCGTTCTCGCGTCCGGGGGCGCCGCGGCACCCCTGCGCGTCGACCCTCCGGCCCGGCCGGGCTCGATGGCTCCCAACCTGGCCCTCGACGGAGACGCGGTGATCCTCTCCTGGCTCGAACCCGCCCACGCCGGCGTCAAGCCCCAGGATGGCAACTACGCGCTGCGGATGTCGCGCCTCGTGAGCGGCCGGTGGTCCGAGCCGTCCACGATCGCGGCCGGAAAGGATTTTTTTGCGAACTGGGCCGACTTCCCTTCGGTCACGAGCGCGGGCGGAGGCCTCCTGGTCGCGCACTGGGCCGCAATGTCGGCGGCCGATCCGAACGCCTACGACGTTCGGCTCGCCCGTTCGATCGACTCGGGCCGCACGTGGATTCCGATGGGGACCGCCAACGACGACCGCACGCCCACCGAACACGGCTTCGTCTCCGCGGTGCCCGATAGCCGCGGCGTTCGCCTCTTCTGGCTCGACGGCCGCGATACGGCGTCGGGTCGGGGCTCGATGGGACTCCGGACTGCCCACATCGGCGACCGGATCGAAGCGAGCGAGCTCCTCGACTCGCGCGTGTGCGACTGCTGTCAGACCGCCGCCGCGGCGACGTCCGGAGGGCCGGTGGTCGTGTACCGCGATCGAACGACGAACGAGGTCCGCGACACCGCGATCATCCGCCGCGGGGAAAAAGGATGGACGCAACCGCAGGACGTGGGGACGGATGGCTGGGAAATCGAAGGTTGCCCGGTCAACGGGCCCGCAGTGGCCGCGCGGGATCGAAGAGTCGCGGTCGGCTGGTTCACTCAGGCCGGGAATCGCCCACGCGTGAAGGTGGCTTTCTCGAATGACGCGGGCGCTTCATTCAGCACTCCCGCGGTCGTCGATTCGGATCTCCCGCTCGGACGGGTCGGCATCGTTCTCGACGAGAACGGCGATGCGCTCATCACCTGGGTGGCGGCCGAGGGGAAGGCGGCGGCGATCCGGCTCGCCCGAGTGACCGCCCGAGGCCGGAGGGGAGCTCCCATCGAGATCGCCGGAGCGGAGATGAGCCGCGCGGGCGGGTTTCCCCGGCTGGCGCGCAGCGGTTCGACCCTGGTCGTGACGTGGGTCGAGTCGGGAGAGCCGTCGCGGATTCGCGCGGCGACTCTCCCCGCCTCCCGCGTTCCCTAGCTCGCGAGTCTCTTCAGCCTTCTCATCCGTTCGCGGAGCTCTCGCTCCGTCGACGGCGCGGTCTCGCGCCCGCCGAAGGCGCTCTCGCAGTAGGCGTCGACGACGGCCCGGGCGTCGGCGGCGGACGCCGGGGCACTCGCCGCGAAGAGGCGGACGACCTCGGCCGGCGGCACCGCGGCCGTGAGGCCCCCGATCCTGCGCGCGAGCGTCCGGCGCAGCGCGAGGTACGCGCGGGTCGCGGGCGGCGTCGCCGGCCGTCGCCGGAAACCCTTCAAGGCGATCAGGCCGAGGACCGTCAGTCCGAGAAGGACGACGACGATCTTCGCGCCGCCCGGGAAGACTCCCCCTCCCGTTCCCTTCCAGAACTGCATCGACCGGCCCGCGCCCCCGAGCGAGTCGCGGAAGACCTCGGCCAGCTGGACCTGGTCACCGGAATCGAAGCCGAGGATCCGTCGGTCGTAGAAGACCTCGATCTCCCGACCGACCGTGACGAACCTTCTCCACCACGATACGCGCGAGGTCGCGGGCGGCACTCCCCCCGGGGGAGTCGGCTCGACGACCTGGAAACCGGTGCCGTCCAGGTCCGCCTCGACCCACGCGTGAAGGTTCGCGCCGCGGACGACGATGGCGTCGGAGAACGCGCCCACTTCCCCACCGTAGGATCCGGTCACGAGCCTCGCCCGAACGCCGCGCGAGGCGAGCATCATGGCCGCGGCCGATGCGAAGTACTCGCAGTGCCCGGCCTTCGATCGAAGCAGGAAGTTGACGAGCGGGTCCCCGCTCGCCTTCGGCGGGTCGAGGGTGTACACGAATCCCTGCCGGAAGTGCTCCACGATCCGATCCGCGATCCGGGCGGGATCGGTCAGACCCGCAGTCACCTTCCACGCGTAGTCGCGAATCTCCGGCGGCACCTGCGCGGGATCGATGGCGCTCCGCCCGGCCCCCCGCGCCGGCTGCTTCTTTCCGACCGCGACCTCGTAGCGCACGGTCGTCCGCGCCGAGGAGACCTGCACGGACCCGTCCGCGAGCAGGATGGGGCGACCGCGCTCGACCCGCACGTGTGAGGAGCGGTACGGCAGGAAGAGAAAGCCGCTGCCGTAGAAACTCTGATCGACGGAGAGGTGCGCCAGCCGGTCGGTTTCGGGCAGCGAGTCGTCGCTCACGAGCTGCACGCCCGTCGGCGACCGGACTTCGCGCGATGCGCGTGTGCTCCGGGTCCAGACTCCGTTGCGATACTGCGTGAAGACGGCCTCGCGCAGCCGCAGGAGTTCGGGCATGGCGATCGGCGGATCGATCGAAAGGCGGAGAATGACCCGCTCGTTCTGCTTGGCTCCGCCGAAGGAGTCGAGGTCCACCCGGTCCGTCGCGACCGCGGTCGAAGGCGAGTCGTCCAGCCGGATCGGCGAGAGCGCGTACGGCCCGTGCAGCCGGGGCAGCAGGAAGAAGAGCGGCGCCGCGAGGAGGACTCCGCCCGCCAGAGCGGCCGCCGAGAGACCCGCCGTCGGAACCGCGGTCAGGACCCGCGCCGGAGGTCCCTCGTCGAAATCCGCCAGCACCGCGAGCCGCGCCAGGGTCCGGAAGCCGAGGACACCCATCGCCGCGCAGTAGACGAGCGAAGCGACGTGCGTCGAGGAGGACACCGCGGCGAGAACGAGAAGAAAGACCACCAGCAGCGCGGTGCGGGCCTCGCCGGGCCGCTTGAGAGACGCGAGCTTGGCGATCGTCGTGAAGAGCAGGAGGTGCGACACCGAGCGCAGGAGGCCGGGACGGAGCATCGCCGTCTCGACCGCGAGCCAGAACATGTACGACAGACCGATCGCATTGAGGACCGCGTCGGACAAACGGACCGGACGCCCCGCGCGCGCGCGCCAGAAGAGAAGGATGAGCGCGGCCTCGTAGAAGGCGATCGCGAGCGGCGATGCGCCCCGCGTCCAGAAGAGGGGAAGCGGCGCCAGCAAAGCCGGAGGGCCGAGGACGATCAGATACGCCGCCCGCAGCCCCGGGGGCATGAGCGGGGTTCTCACGTGATCACCACGCGATGGTCCCCGCGGCGATGCGGCGGGAACGGCGGCGCCTCCCGGCGCGAGACCGGCTCCAGCCTCGCGAGTGCGTCGAGCAACCGGCTCCGCTGACCGCGGCCGGAGCGCGGCGGCACCTTGACTCCCCGCGACTGGAAACCGACGTCCGCGCCCCGCGAGAGGAGCTGCATCGCCTGACCCGCGCAGCGTGAGATGGCTCCCTCGAACCGCTCGAGCGCGGCGGGGTCGCTCGGGTCGTCGAGGGCGTTGTCGACGACCAGGAAGACCGCGCGGTCCCGCTCCGCCTCGCGCTCCCGCACGATCCATCGCCGCATGCGCGCCGACTGCTTCCAGTGGAGGTCGCGCGGATCGTCGCCCGGGACGAAATCGCGCAGCGTCCGGATGTCGGCGCCGCCCCCGGGACGATGGGCATGCGGACGGCTGCCCCGCGAGTCCTCGGGCGGCACGTCGGGGATGGCGCTCGCCTGGGGCACCGGGAACACGACGATCTCGCCGGTCACCGTCGCCCGGCGGTACTTGCGGAACAAACCGATCGGGAAGCGGGAAAGGAGTCCGGCGTCCGCCTCCCGGAACACTCCCCGCCTCGGAAACACCGCCTCGACGACGACGTCGCGGGACTCTCCCGGTTTCAGCGGATCGATCCAGAGCGGACCGGGCAGCGACTCGTGGAGGAAGAAGAGCGACTGCGCCGTGCCGGTTCGGAGCTCGTTCGCCAGCCGCACCCGGAGGAGCGCCGGCCGGGTGGCGACCGCTTCGGAGAGCGGCGAGATCTCGCACCGGACGCCGCGGACGTTGCGTCGCGACAGCATTCCCGAGATCGCCATCCCCGCGAGCAGTGCGGCGAGAACGAGGTAGAGACCGTTGTTGCCGGTGTTGGTCGCAGCGATCGCCACGACGAGGCACATCAGGATGTACCCCAGCCCGAAGTTCGTGACCCGGATGCCCCAGTCGGGGATGAGACGGGTCACCGGGCTAGACGGGCACCGCCACAGACCCGAGCACCCGCTGGATGAACTCCCGCTCGCGCCCGCCGGCGCCGAAGCCGTCCGAGGAGAGCGAGAGGATGCGGTGCGCGAGCACCGGCACGGCGACGGCCTGCGCGTCGTCGGGCGTGGCGTAGTCGCGGCCCTGCACGAGGGCGTACGCCTGCGTGGCGCGGTAAAGGGCCTGCGCTCCCCGCGTGGACACGGGCAGGCGCAGCTCCCCCGAGCTGCGCGTCGCGGCGACCAGGGAATGCAGGTAGTCGAGAAGCTTGTCGGCGACGGCGACCTGCTCGGTCGCGTTCTGAAGCTCGAAGACCTCTTCCCGAGTCAGCACGGCGCCGAGAGTGGCGAGGCTCCGCTCCGTCCCGCCCATTCGCAGCAGCGCTTTCTCCTCGTCGGTCGCCGGATAGCCGAGCGACAGGCGCAGGAAAAAGCGGTCCATCTGCGATTCCGGGAGCGGGTAGGTGCCCAGGTACTCGACCGGGTTCTGGGTGGCGACGACCATGAAGGGCTGCGGCAGCTCGCGCCGCTCCGACTCGATCGTGACGGCGCCCTCGTTCATAGCCTCGAGGAGGGCGGACTGCGTCTTCGGAGTCGCCCGGTTGATCTCGTCGGCGAGAACGATGTTGGCGAACAGCGGTCCCGCGTGGAACTCGAACCGGTCGCTCGGCGCGTGGAAGATCGAAATCCCGATGACGTCGGCGGGCAGAGTGTCGCTCGTGAACTGGATTCGGCGGAACTCGAGCGAGAGGCTGCGGCCGAGAGCGCGGGCGAGTGTCGTCTTTCCCACGCCCGGGACGTCTTCGATGAGGATGTGCCCGCGCGCGAGGAGCGCCGTCAGGACGAGATCGATCGCGCGGCGGTCCCCCCGGTAGGCGCGGGACACGTTTTCCTTGAGCCGCCCGAGGTCGGCCCGGATCGACACGCTCATCCGGACGGATCGGTTTTCCGGCGCAGCCGCTCGACGGCGCCCCGCAGGTCCCGCTCCCGTTCGAAGGGAAGGACAAGAACGCCCTCCGGGCCCACCACCACCGCCGTGTCCCGCAAACCCGGCGCCAGGACCGGCGTGTCGGAGAGGATCAGGTTGCCCGAGTCGTCCGACACGCCCCGCAGATCGCGCACGGCCTTCCAGCTTCCGACGTCGCTCCAGCCCGCGCGCAGCGGCACCGCCCGGACGCCTTTCGCGCGCTCCATGACGGCGTAGTCGATCGAAACGTCCGGAAGGGCTTCCCAGAGCGAGCGGGCTTCCTCCGGGTTTACCCGCAGCTGCTCCCGGTAGCCCTCGACGGCACTCACGAGGGGCGCCGCCACCCGGCGCGCCTCCGCCAGGAAACGGGACGGCCGGAAAACGAAGATGCCGGCGTTCCAATAGTGTCGTCCGGAGTCAAAAAATGTCCGGGCCCGGGCGAGGTCCGGCTTCTCGGCGAAACGCGCGACGTCATAACCGGTGGGTGTCTCCGTGCTTTCGACTTCAAGATAACCGAATTCGGTGTCGGGCCGGGAGGGTGGAACCGCCAGGACGACCACGGAGCTGGAATCGGCGAGCCGTCCCGCGGCGGCGAGCGCGGTCCGGAAGGCCTCGGGATCGGCAACCGCGTGGTCCGACGGGACCGCGACGGTGACGGGGTCTCCCGCGCTCTCGAAGTCGAGCGCGGCCCGCAGGATCGGTGCGGCCGAGTTGCGGCGAAAGGGCTCGAGAAGGAGCCTCGCCGGCGGCAGGTCCGGGAGCTCGGCGCGGACGAGGGGCGCGTACTCCTCGGAGGTCGCGACGAAGATTTCGGTCGCCAGCGGCAAAACGCGGTCGTAGCTGTCCGCGAGGAGACTCCGGCCCGATACGAGCGGCAGGAACTGCTTGGGCCGGGCAGCGGTGGAGAGCGGCCAGAGACGGGTGCCGCCGCCCCCCGCGAGAAGGAGAATTCTCATGGAAAAGAAGCTATCAGCTGTCAGCGATCCTTCACTCCCACCGGAACCCCAGGAATTCGACTTCGGGTACGAGGGTAATTCCAGACTTCTCCCGCACCGAATCGCGCATCAGTCGCATCAGTTCTACGACGTCCGCGGCCCGCGCGTTTCCGAGGTTGACGATCACGTTCGCGTGGCGGGTCGAGATCGCGGCGTCGCCGCGGCGCTCCCCTTTCAGCCCGCAGGCCTCCACGAGACGGCCGGCGTAGTCGCCGGTCGGGTTCTTGAACACGCTCCCGGCATTGGGTTCGCTCGGAAGCGCGCCGCGCCGCTTGTCGCTGACGATCCGGGTCCGCTCCGCGATCTCCTCGCGCGAGGAGGGGCGGAGATGGAGGGTCGCCGCGCTCACGATCTCGCCCGTGTCGCACAGCTTCGTCCAGCGGTAGCCGTGGGGGATCTCGGAGGCAGCGGCCGCGCGGCGCTCTCCGCCCCGGGAGACCAGCCGCACGGTCTCGAGCACGTCGAAGATCTCGCCGCCGTAGGCGCCGGCGTTGATCCGAACGGCTCCGCCGATCGAGGACGGGATCCCGGAGATCGGCTCCAGGCCGGACAGACCGGCGCGCGCGGCGGCCGCGCACGCTCCCCCGAGCGCCGCTCCTCCGCCCGCGACGAGCCGGTCCCCCGTCACCTCGATTTTGAGGAAGTCCCCCTCGAGTCGGACGACCCAGCCGGGGAACCCGGCGTCCGCCGCGACGACGTTCGACCCCATCCCCAGCAGAGCGAGCGGCTCGCCGACACCCGACGCCGCGCGGAGGACCTCCGAAAGTCCCTCCTCCGTCTTCACCCGGCAGTACCAGCGGGCGGGCCCGCCCACCCGCAGCGTCGTGTGACGGGAGAGCGGCTCGTCCGGCAGGATCGTGCCGTCCCGATCCGACAGCGCGACCGTCATGCCGACCGCCCCGAGAGAAGAAGCGCCACGCCGGCCGTCACCGCCGCGGCGAGCGCCCCGGCGGCGACGTCGTCGACGACGATCCCCCGGCCGCCCGGAAGGTCCTGCCAGCCCCGGATCGGCCCCGGTTTCCAGACGTCGAACAGGCGGAACGTCAGAAAAGACGCGATCCACGCGACCGCGGCGAGCCCGGGCGAGGGATAGGAGAAGAGGGGAACGACCGCGGACGCGAGAAGCTGGCCGGCGACCTCGTCGAGCACGATGCAGCCCGGGTCCTCCCTGCCGAGAAACTCCGCCACCCGATCCGTGATGCCGACGGCCGCAAGGGCGATCGCGAGCCCGGACGTCAAGAGTCCGACCGCCGCGACAACACTGGGCATGTGAGAGGGATTGACGGCGCGAGCGAACAGCCAGGCCGCGGCCAGCGCCAGGGCGGAGCCGGCGGTGCCGGGCGCGATCGGGGAGAGACCGGCGCCGAAGCCGGTCGCGAGCAGCGTCGACACCGGGAGCTCGCGAAACGCGCGCTTCAGGTCGGGCGCGGCCGCGTTGGCGGAGTCGGTCGGTGAGTCCATTTTCATCGGATCGAAAAATCGTGTCGGGGGAAAGCGAGCGGACCGCGCGTTCCGGCGAAGTTCACGCGTTCCCCGAGTCTATAATCGCGCGAAAGGGTGGCGACATGTCCAGTGTGAAACCGAACGAAAAATGGCGGGCCGTCGAAACGGCTCTGACCCAGATCGAGCGGCAGTTCGGAAAGGGATCGATCATGCGGCTGGGCGACCGCCCCGAGGTCCCGGTCTCGGTCATTCCGACGGGATCGCTCGCGGTGGACGCCGCGCTCGGGATCGGCGGCATTCCGCGCGGGCGCGTGGTCGAGATCTTCGGGCCGGAGTCCTCCGGCAAGACCACGCTGTCGCTCCAGATCATCGCCCAGGCCCAGAAGACCGGCGGCCTTGCGGGATTCATCGACGCCGAGCACGCGCTCGACGCCGAGTACGCCGGGAAGCTCGGCGTCGACACGGACAACCTGCTCGTTTCGCAGCCGGACAACGGGGAGCAGGCCCTCGAGATCGCCGAGATGCTCATCCGCTCGGGCGCGATGGACGTCATCGTGGTGGACTCGGTGGCGGCTCTCGTTCCGAAGGCCGAGATCGAGGGGGAGATGGGAGAGGCGCAGATGGGCCTGCAGGCGCGGCTCATGTCGCAGGCTCTTCGCAAGCTCACCGCGATCGTCTCGAAGTCCCGGACGAGCCTCATTTTCATCAACCAGATCCGCGAAAAGATCGGCGTCATGTTCGGCAACCCGGAGACGACGACGGGCGGCCGGGCGCTCAAGTTCTACTCCTCGATCCGGATCGACATCCGGCGGATCGCGTCGCTCAAGGACGGCGACGTCGTCGTCGGCTCGCGCACCAAGGTCAAGGTCGTGAAGAACAAGGTCGCGTCGCCGTTCCGGCAGGCGGAGTTCGACATCACCTACGGAGAGGGGATCTCGCGAACCGGGGAGCTCATCGACCTCGGGATCGAGGCAAAGATCGTGGAGAAGTCGGGAGCGTGGCTCTCGTACGGCGACCTCCGCATCGGCCAGGGGCGCGAGAACGCGAAACAGTTCCTGAAGGAGAACCCGGAGCTCGCCTCCGAGATCGAGACGAAGCTCCGCAAGTCGCTCGGGCTCTCCCCCGTCGAAAGCGCGACCGAGAAGAGCCCGTCGCCTCCCCCGCCGCCGCCCGGCGCCGAGCCGGTCCGCGAGAGGGAGAAGGCGCGGCGGTAACCCGCATCGGCGGGAACAACTTCCGCGACCCAGCCGTTGTCCGGGTTCGAATGAGTCAGAGATACGGGTGCGCCCGCGCGCTCGCGGGCGTTTTTCTTTTTCTGGCGGGATCACTCGCGGTCCACGCCGCCGAAAGATTGACGATCGCGGCCGCGCGACCCGACGGCGGCTGCCCCGCCGAGGGCCCGCCCCTCGGAATCGTGGTCCTGCCGGCGGGCGCGGACGCTCCGCCTTCGCTCGGCCGGTGCCTCGTCGTCGTTCCGGTCGCCGACCTTTCCGACGCCGCAGTGGCGCGCGACTCGACGCGCCTCGCGAAGCTCGGGGACGTCGCCGCCGTCGTCCTCGACTTCACCGCCGTGGTCGACGATCCGGCGGCCACCTCCCGGCTTCCGTTCGCCATCAAGCAGCTCTCGTCGGCCGTGCGCGCCGCGTCGGAGTCGGCCCGCGTGGCGCTCGACCTTTCCCGCATCAGTGGAGACCCGTTCCGGTTCGCCGCGGACGAGGACGTCGCTCCTTATTTCGACGCGATCGTCGCGCCGCCCGGCCGAGTCGCGCCCGGGGTGGAATCGCCCGCGGGACGCTGGGTGATGACGGCTTTCGCGCCGGGCGCGAGCGCGCCCCGCCGCGTCCTCGAGGCGATCGGTCCCGAAACGCCGGAGCTCGTGGCCCTCCTCGCCGCGACCGGATCCTCCCCGACCGAAGCGGAGTGGGAGTCCCTCCGCCGCCTTCAGCGCTACTGGACCGCCGACGTGTCGCGCGACCCCACGGCAACCTCGGGGACGCGAGCGGACGGCAGCCGATTCCCGGTCCTTCGCTTCTTCGACGGCAAGAAGTTCACGCCGATCCTGGTGCTGCCCGAGGACGCCGCCGGCCGCGCCACCATCGACCTGTCCGGAGGCACCTACTCGAAAGCCTCCGTCGAGAACCTCGCGTCGGGCGCCAAGCGGGACTTCGAGCTCCGCGGGGCGCCGACGCTGGAGCTCGACCTCTCGCGGGGCCCGCTCGCGGTCGTCCTCGAGCCGGCAAAGCGGCCGGATACGCGGACGACGGTCGAGGTCGGCGCCACACGGGGGCTGACCGCCGAGGAGATCGTGGCCCGCGAGCGTGCGTGGGACGCCGGCCAGCGCGAGCGGGTGACGTCCTTCGTGGCCGAAATGGAGGCGTCGCTTCGCTTCCGCGTGGCCGACGTCAACGAGACGTTCGACCTGACGATCCGAGGCCCCTTCTTCTTCCGCCGCGGGCAGGCCGCCGACTGGGTGTGGAAAGAGTTCTACCTGAACGGCGTGAAGTGGAAGGGCAAGACGCTGCCCAAGATTCCGATTCTCCAGCCCGAGAAGGTGACGACGCTTCCGCTCGACATCCGCCTGACCGAGGACTACCGCTACGTCCTGGACGGGACCTCGGATGTCGGCGGGCGCCGGGCATACGAGATCAACTTCACCCCGCGGGAAGCTCTCGGCGAGAAGCCCGCGTACCGCGGCAAGGTCTGGATCGACACTCAAACGTTTGCGCTGTTGCGCCGCGATTCGGTCCAGCTGAACCTCAAGGGCGAAACCCTCTCGAACGTCCAGACCGAGATCTACCTGCCGGTGCCGGGTCAAGCGGACGTCGCGCTTCCGCTGGAGATCCGGGGAGAGCAGGTCTTCTCCACGGCGGGGCGCACCACCGCGATCGAGCGCGACGTGAAGATGAGGCAGGTCGAGGTCAATCCCGCCACCTTCGACGCTCGGCGCAGCGACGCTTACAAGTCGGAAGTCCAGATGATCCGGGACACCGACAAGGGAATGCGGTACCTGGTCCCGGACCCCCAGGCGCCGGGCTCCCGCATCGTCGAGGAGAAGGTATCCAAGAAGAGCACCTTCGCTCTCGCCGGGGCCTTCTACGACGACTCCCTCGACTATCCCATTCCGCTCCTCGGAATCCAGCATTTCAATTTCGACCTGTGGGGCAAGGGAAAGCAGTTCTCGCTCTTTTTCGGCGGCGCTCTCGTGACCGCCAACTACACGGACCCATCGCTCCTCGGCAGCCGGTTCGACCTGGGAGCCGACCTCTTCGGCGTGGCCGTGCCGTTCGGAGACACCGCCTACCGCAACGGCAAGGAGGTCAAGGAGGAGAAGATCAAGCACCTGCCGGCGGTCTTCCAGGTCAACATCGGGCGCCCGTTCGGGCCGTACCTGAAGACCTCGCTCGGGCTCTTCACGCGCTGGGACAACTTCCAGCGGGATCCCGACACCGGTTCCGCCTTCGTGACGCCGGTCGATACGTTCACGGACGGAGCGGAGCTGCGGCTCGTCGGAAACTACAAGGGCTTCAACGCGACCGCGATCGGCGGCTACTACCGGAGGCGCGACTGGGAGTTCTGGGGAAATCCCGCGACGTCCGAGTTCGATCCGAAGGACCGCGACTACTGGAAGTACCAGGTCTCCGTGTCGAAGGATCAGTACTTCCCGGGCTTCCGCAAGCTGCACGTGGGGTTGACGTATCTGGACGGCCAGGACCTCGACCGCTTCTCGAAATACGAGTTCGGAGCTTTCTCGGGAGCCCCGATCCACGGCTTCAAGAGCGGAAGCGTCAAGACGCAGACGGCGCTCCTCGCGAGCGTGTCCTACGGGCTGAACATCGAGGACATCATCCGTTTCGAGGGTTTCTTCGACCAGGCGGTGGTGCGGGATCGCCAGTCCGGGTTCGACAACACCTACTTCGCGGGCGCGGGACTCCTCGGCTCGTTGAACGGTCCCTGGAAGAACTCGCTCTTGCGGTTCGAGGTCGGCACGCCGGTCGTCGGGCACGGCGTCAAGGGATTCGTCCTGAACGTGATCCTGCTCAAGCTCTTCTAGCTCTCAGTTCTCTCCCTTTCGGACGCGGAAACTCAAGAGATCCCCTTCCCGCTCGGTCGACAGGAGCTCGTGGCGGCCTTCCCGGCAGAACGTCTCCACGTCTTTCACCGCGGCCGGATCCGTCGCGAGGAGTACGGCGACCGTCCCCGGCTCCCTCCGCCGCAGTGCGCGCGCGAGCCGCAATATCGGAAGCGGACAGAGGAGACCGCGGGCGTCGACCTCGAGATCCGGAACCATCGTCGGAAAACGTAAGACGTAAAACGTGAAACGTAAAGAGCCCGATCGTTTGACGTTTAACGTTTGACGTTTCACGGGCTATATTGCCGCACGATGCCCGAGCCGATTCCTTTTCCGAAGCTGGTGACCCCGGTTCGGCGGGCCCTGGTTTCCGTGCACGACAAGGCGGGGGTCGCGGACTTCTGCCGGAGCCTCGCCGCGGAGGGGGTCCGGGTCGTCTCGACCGGAGGCACGGCCGCCCACCTGAAGCAGTCCGGGGTCGATGTCGCGCTCGTCGAGAACGAGACCGGGTTCCCGGAGATCCTGGGCGGTCGCGTCAAGACGCTTCACCCGAAAATTTTCGGCGGCGTACTGGGCGATGACCGGCGCGACGACCACGCGCGGGACATGGAGGCCGCCGCGATCGAGGCGTTCGACCTCGTGGTCGTGAACCTCTATCCGTTCGAAGAGACCGTGGCCCGCGGCGCCGGACGCCCCGAGACGATCGAGATGATCGACATCGGCGGGACGGCCCTCATCCGAGCGGCCGCCAAGAATCACTCGCGCGTCGCGGTCCTGGTCGAGCCGGCCGACTACGACGAGCTGCTCGCCGAGATCCGCTCGACCGGCGGCACGCGTCTCGAAACCCGGGAGAAGCTCGCGGCGCGCGCGTTCGCGCGGACCGCCTCGTACGACGCCGCGATCGCGGGATATCTGGCGGAGGCCCACCGTTCGGAGGAGGGATTCCCGGACAGCCTGGTCTTCGCGTTCGACCGGACCGGTTTTCTCCGCTACGGCGAAAACCCCCACCAGAGGGCGGCGCTCTATCGCGAGCGCTCGGCTCCGGCGGACGCCCTGGTCCGCTTCGAGATGCTGCAGGGGAAGGAGCTCTCGTTCAACAACCTTCTCGATCTCGACTCCGCCGTCACGCTCGCGCGCGACTTCGACCGCCCGGCGGCCGTCATCGTCAAGCACAACAACCCGTGCGGGGCGGCCGTGGGCGATACCGTGATGGAAGCCTTCGGTCGGGCGTTTGCGTGCGATCCGCTCGCCGCCTTCGGCGGGATCATCGCGATCCGCGGCCAGGTGGACGGAGCCCTCGCGCTCCTCGTGCTGCAGCACTTCGTGGAGGTCGTGGCGGCCGACGACTTCACGCAGGAGGCCATCGAGTACTTCACGAAGAAGCCGAACATCCGGCTCCTGCGCGTGCCCGTCTCGCGGCGGCCGGCCCGGGGGATCGACTGGAAGCGGATCGAGGGCGGGCTGCTGCTGCAGGACGCGGACTCCGAGCCCGACCAGACCTCCGCCTGGCGCCTGGCCTCGCAGCGCAAGCCGACGGCCGTCGAACGCGCGGCGTGCGAGCTGGCCTGGAAGGTGGTGCGCCGCGTGAAGTCGAACGCGATCGTCCTCGCGAACGCCCGGCAGACGATCGGCATCGGAGCCGGACAGATGAGCCGCGTGGACGCGTGCCGGCTCGCCGCGACGAAGCCGGTGCTCCCGATCGTCAACTGCGGCGCGGCTTCCGACGCGTTCTTTCCGTTCCGCGACGGCCTCGAAACCCTCGCGGAGGCGGGCGTGACCGCCGTCGTGGCGCCGGGGGGATCGATTCGCGACCAGGAAGTGATCGCCGCCGCGGACGAGCGGCAGATGGCGTTTCTGATCGCACCGCGCCGCCACTTCCGGCACTGACGCAAGACCTACCGAATACAATTGCGGCCGCCGCTGTTTTGAACGCCTCGTGAAACATCCGTCGGTTCTTCTGCTCTCCCTGGCCGTGGGACTCGCGGCCGCCGATGTGCGGGCGCAGAAGCCTACGCCCGCCCCCACCGCGGCGCCGGCCGGCGCAATCCCGGCCGCCGCGTCCGAGGCCCTGGCGCGCGCCATGGCGGTGTACGGGGACGGCGCCGGGCACTCCGCGCCCTTCACCCAGATCTACACCCCCTCCGGATTCGCGACCGCAAAGAGAGAGTCGGGAAGCGTCGCCATCCAGATACCGCAGCGAGTGCGGTTCGACTACGTCGCTCCGGAGAAGAAGGTGTTCACCTACGACGCGGGAGAGGGCCGGTTCTTTTCCCCCGAGGACAAGCAGCTGACCGTGCGCCGCCTCTCGGAAGACGAGAAGGCGCGCCTCCCCATCGTCTTCCTGACCCAGCCGTCCGACCTCGGCCGCCAGTACGAGATCGCGGTCGAACCGGGCGAGGCCGCCGCGCCGACCCGGCTTCTCCTGACTCCGCGGGTTCCCCGGCCCGAGCTCGCGTGGCTGCGGCTCGCGATCGACGGGGCCGGAAACGTCACCGGGCTCTCCTACCAGGACTCCGCCGGGAATCGCACGGAGTTCCGGTTCGAGGGGTGGAAGACGGCGAAGGCCCGCCCCCCCGCGGACTTCCGCATCATGGGACCCCCCGGTACCAGGATCGTCGAAAACTAGTTCTCAGCCGTCAGTTCTCAGTTCTCAGCGGAGAACCGGGAACTGAGAACTGATAGCTTTTCCCCATGCCCCAGGACTTTTCCTTCGACGTCGTGAGCAAGGTGAACCTGCAGGAGGTCGCGAACGCGGTCCAGCAGGCCTCCAAGGAGATTGCGACGCGGTTCGACTTCCGCGGCAGCGCGTCGAAGGTCGAGCTCCGCGAGAAAGAGCTCGAGATCGTTCTCACCTCCGACGACGAGCACAAACTGAAATCCGTCGTGGACATCCTGGAGACGAAGCTCGTCCGAAGAGGCGTGGCCGTGAAAGCGATCGAGTACGGGAAGGTCGAGCCCGCGGCGGGCGGAACCGTGCGGCAGGTCGCGAAGATCCAGCAGGGAATCCCGTCCGAGAAGGCGAAGGAGATCGTCCGGGCGATCAAGGACCGCAAGCTGAAGGTCCAGGCGGCGATCCAGGCCGACCAGGTCCGCGTCTCCGGCCGCGTGAAGGACGAGCTCCAGAGCGCGATGGCGCTCCTCCGGGAGGGCGACTTCGGCCTCCCCCTCCAGTTCACGAACTACCGCTGATGTTTTCGTCCCGACTGGCCAACCCGCGATTCCTGCGAGCCTACGACCTCATCGCCGACAAGCTCGCAGAGGTCGAAGAAGAGCTCCTCGTCCACTTCCGCTCTCCGATTCCGACGATCGACCGGATCGGCGGACACCTCGCGCTCGGGGGCGGGAAGCGGATCCGGCCCGCGCTTCTTCTCCTCTCCGCTCGGCTCCTGGGATACGAGGAAAGCGGCCGGAAGGACGTGCGCTACGCCACTGTCGTGGAATTCATCCACACGGCCACGCTCGTCCACGACGACGTGATCGACGAGGCGCGGCTGCGTCGCGGACGGACGTCGGCGAATGCCCGCTGGGGCAACAACCTGACGGTGCTCTTCGGCGACTACCTTTACACGAAGTCGATGGGCATCGCGCTCGACGAGGGAGATCTGACCATCCTGAAGGTCCTCTCCGACACGACGCTCTCGATGATCGAGGGGGAGATCATCGGTACGGAGAAGAACGGCAGCCTCAATGTCACGCGCGAGGAAGCGCTCGACATCATCCGTCGCAAGACCGCGGACCTCTTCTCGGCGGCGTGCCGGCTGCCCGCGCACTTCGCTCCGCGCGGAGATCTCGTAGCGGCGGAGCGCCTCGCGGAGTACGGCCGCTGCCTCGGCGTCGCGTTCCAGTTGATCGACGACCTCCTCGACTACACCGGAAGCGTCGAGGCGACCGGCAAGCCCGTTCTGAACGACCTGCGGGAGGGGAAGGTCACGATGCCGCTCCTGCTCTCGCTTCCCCGCGCGTCGGCCGCGGAGCGCGAGAGCGTCGCGCGCGTCATGCGGGAGCGGGAATTCGGGAGCGTCACCGCATCGGAGATCCTGTCGATCGCGGAGCGCCACGGCGGTCTCGCCGAGACCCGGGCGCTCGCCCGCGACTACGCCGCCGCCGCGCGCGTTGCGCTCGGCTCGTTCCCGGAGTCGGACGCGCGGGACGGCCTCGTGCTCGCGACCGAGTCGGCGATCGAGCGGGTCGGCTGACGCCGGCATATTTCATTCGGCGATTTCATCGCTCAGCCGAATAAAATTCGGAAACTCTCCAGGACACGACTCGGATCAGAATTCCGACTAAAGTAAGGCGTTCGGCCTTCGCCGCCGAAGTTTTTCTTGCTTCATAGCGGAGCAGGTCTATACTCGACGCGACTCCCGATGTCGCGCAATTTCCCGGCTATCAACGGTCTGGCCGCTTCCCTCCGACAGCTTGCGGGGCTTTCCGGCTCCCGATCGAGTTCGGCGGGAGAGGCCCGTCTTTACCTCCAGCGCGCCCTGAAGGCTGCGGCCGAGGAGCGGTTCGACGTGGCGCTCGTGTTCTGCGGAAAAGCGCTCGACGTCGAGCCCGGGAACCTGGGCGCGCGACTCCTCGCCGGGCGCCTCTACGACCACGCGCGTGGCGACGTCGATCGCGCCGTGGAGGCGTACCGCAAGGTCATCTCGCTCGCCGGGTACGACGAGTCGAATCCGTACTGCGCGGCAGCGCGCCAGGCACTCGACGCGCTCGTCGCGACGCGATCTCCCGCGAGCCTCTCCGAGGCTTGCGCCCCGAAGTCCTAGCCCTCGCGCCTCAGCCCGGCGGCGCCGCCGGTTCGTTCGGTCGCGGCACGCGAGGCCAACCCCACGGATACATGGGAGGCCTTCCCCACACCGCGGGCCGATACCGCCCGCCCGATCGGATCGCGTCGCGCGACGTGTCGACGCGCCAGCGATCGTCCGAGACCACGGCGTCGCGTCCCGAGTCGGTCAGGTCGAGCGAGAAGAGAAGACCGCCCGCGCCCGTCTCGCTGCCCGCCTCGATCGCGATCCGGTTCACACCGCGGGAGAGGAGAGGGCCGATCTCGTAGAGCGCGAGCGGCGCGCCGGGGGCCTGGGTTCCGCCGCCGGCCCGACGTCCGTTCACCCAAAGAATGTGCCAGCGGTCCGCAAAGACCTTGGCCGTCGCGCGAAGCGGGACTCGATCGAGAACGACGTCGCGGGTGGCAACGAACGAGACCGGTCCGGCCTCCTTGATCTCGCGCGAGTACCAGATCCAGCGCGCGTCGCCGGTCCGGTTGAGCTCCCGCTCGGCGTGCGCCCAGAGCGTGGCGCGGATCGCTCCCGCCGCCACGATTGCGAGCGCCAGCACGTACAGGAGGGCGATTCCGGGACGGGAGAGCGGTGGTTCGCGCCTCGGCTTTTCTTCCATTTCTTGACCGATCCCGAATCGCACGCTACTCTATAGTCCCGATGTCTTCATGAAAGTCATCGGAGTGATTCCCGCCCGCTACGCCTCCGTCCGATTTCCCGGAAAGCCCCTCGCTCCCCTCTCCGGCCGCCCGATGGTCCTCCACGTGCTGGCGGCGGCCCGGGCAGCGAAGCGGCTCGACCGGGTGGTGGTGGCCACGGACGATGCCCGCATCGCCGAAGTGGTGCGCGCCGGGGGCGGCGAAGCCGTTCTGACATCGGCCGAGGCGGCGAGCGGCACCGACCGCCTGGCGGAGGCGGCGAACCGGGAACCCGCCGACGTGTACGTGAACCTGCAGGGGGACGAGCCGCTCATGGCGCCGGAGAACGTGGACCTCGTGGTCGAGACGCTGCTTGCCGCGCCCGGGCGCGAGATTGCGACGCTCGCCCTCTCCGGGATCGGCGAGGCCGCCGCCCGTGACCCGAACGTCGTCAAGGTCGCGGTGGCCGCGGACGGCCGGGCCCTGTACTTCTCGCGCGCCGCGATCCCGTTTCCCCGATCGGGCGCCCCCGCGTTCCGGAAGCATCTCGGGCTCTACGCGTATCGCGCCGAGACTCTCCGCCGCCTCGCTTCCCTGCCCCCCTCGCCGCTCGAGCGGATGGAGTCGCTCGAACAGCTCCGGTGGCTCGAGGCGGGCTGGTCCATCTGGGTTGGAGAAGCGGCGGCGGACTCGATCGGAGTCGACACCCCCGAAGATCTCGCCGAAGCCGAAAAGATCCTGCAGCGCAATCTCGAAAAGGAGGCTGTCTCATGAGCGCCAAGTACGTGTTCGTCACGGGCGGGGTCGTGTCCTCGCTCGGAAAGGGCATCGCGGCGGCGTCCATCGGGGCGCTGCTCGAGGCCCGGGGCTTCAAGGTCACGCTCGCGAAGTTCGACCCCTACATCAACGTGGACCCGGGGACGATGTCGCCGTTCCAGCACGGCGAGGTCTACGTCACGGACGACGGTGCCGAAACCGACCTCGACCTCGGGCACTACGAGCGATTCACCTCCATGACCTCGGCGCGCGTCAACAACACGACGGCCGGCCGGATCTACGCGACGGTGATCGAGCGGGAGCGCCGCGGCGACTACCTCGGCAAGACCGTGCAGGTCGTCCCGCACATCACCGACGAGATCAAGGACTCGATCCGCAAGGTCGGGCCGGACGCCGACGTGGTGCTGATCGAAATCGGCGGGACGGTCGGCGACATCGAGTCCCTGCCCTTCCTCGAGGCGATCCGCCAGATGCGGCAGGAGGCGGGTCGCGGGAATGCGATCAACGTGCACCTGACCCTGGTGCCGTACATCAAGGCGTCCGACGAGCTGAAGACGAAGCCCACCCAGCACTCCGTCAAGGACCTGCTTTCGATCGGGATCCAGCCGGACGTCCTGCTCTGCCGCACGGACCGGCCGCTCCCCGACGACGTGAAGCGCAAGATCGCGCTCTTCTGCAACGTTCCGGTCGAGGCGGTCATCAACGCGAAAGACGTCCCCTCGATCTACGAGGTCCCGCTCCAGTTCGCAGCGGAAGGGCTCGACGAGATCCTGCTCGACCTTCTGAACCTTCCCCACTACGACCGCGACCTCTCGAAGTGGGAGAGTCTCGTCAACCGGATCAAGAACCCGGCGGGAGAGGTCGAAATCGCGGTCGTCGGCAAGTACGTGGACTACGGCGACTCCTACAAGTCGCTGAACGAGGCGCTCGGCCACGGGGGCATCGCCAACAACGTTCGCGTCAAGCTGCAGTACGTCGACGCGGAGACGCTGGAAAACGACCAGTATCCGGACGCGCTCGTCCGCGCGGACGCCGTGCTCGTGCCCGGAGGCTTCGGCCGGCGCGGCGTCGAGGGGATGATGCGGGCGATCCAGTACGCGCGAGAGAAGCGGGTGCCGTTCTTCGGAATCTGCCTCGGACTGCAGTCCGCGGTCATCGAGTACGCGCGGCACGTCGCGGGACTCGAGGGCGCCAACTCGACCGAGTTCGACGAGGACCCGCCCTACAAGGTGATCTTCAAGCTCCGCGACCTGATCGGCGTCGAGGCGCTCGGCGGGACCATGCGGCTCGGAAAGTATCCCTGCGAGCTCGCGACCGGATCGTTCGCCGCGCGGGCGTACGGGGAGAGTTCGATCTCGGAGAGGCACCGGCACCGGTACGAGGTGAACCAGGAGTTCCTGCCGGCGCTGAAGGAAGCGGGGATGTCGTTCACCGGGATGTCGCCCGACCGCAAGTTCGTCGAGATCGTCGAGCTGCACTCCGACCACCCGTGGTTCCTGGGCTGCCAGTTCCACCCGGAGCTGAAGTCGAAGCCGTTCGCCTGCCATCCGCTCTTTCGCGACTTCATCCGGGCGGCGAAGGCCCATCGCGCCGCGAAGTTGGAATCGCGCGAGGAAGTTCCTGCCGCACTGCGCCGGGAGGAGGTCTGACCGAAGCCCGTTCCGTCGAGATCGCTCCGGGCTGGACGATCGGCGGGGACGCGCCTCCGCTCTTCTTCGCCGGACCCTGCGTCATCGAGTCGCGGGCCCACGCCGTCGCGATGGGCAGACAGGTCGCGGCCGTCGCCGCCGAGACCGGCGCCAGGATCATCTACAAGTCGTCGTACGACAAGGCGAACCGCTCCTCCCGCGAGTCCTTCCGGGGACCCGGCCTCGCCGAAGGACTCGACATCCTGGCCGAGGTGAAGGCCGCGACGGGCCTGCCGCTGCTCTCCGACGTCCACGCCCCGCACGAGGCCGAGGCGGCGGCGCGCGTTCTCGACGTCCTGCAGATTCCGGCGTTCCTGTCGCGGCAGACGGACCTCCTCGTGGCCGCGGCGAGGACCGGCAAGCCTCTGAACATCAAGAAGGGGCAGTTCCTGGCGCCCGACGACATGGGCAACGTCGTGGAGAAGTGCCGCGCCGAAGGGAACGAGAACCTGATGCTCTGCGAGCGGGGAACGTCGTTCGGCTACCACGACCTCGTGGTGGACATGCGCTCGTTCGCGATGATGCGCGCGCTCGGGTATCCGATCGTGTACGACGTCACGCACTCCCTGCAGCTGCCGGGGGGCGGAAAGCAAACGGGTGGTCTCAAGCATTACGCCCCGATGCTGGCGCAAGCGGCGGCCGCGACCGGCTGCGTCGACGGGTTCTTCCTGGAGGTCCACGACGACCCGGACCACGCCCTCTCCGACGCGTCGACGCAGCTCGATGTGAAACTCCTGCCAGACCTGATTCGCACACTGGTCGCTCTGAGCAAGCTGACACGTCGGTAAGTGTCCGCAGCGCGAGGAGTCTCCCAAAGGGAGGAGCCTCGCGCTGCGGGAGCGGGAGTGAGCGAGGGACCAGGCGAGTGGTCGAGCCGGGGCTGGCGAGCCGCTCGCCGCTGCGTGAGCAGGTCCCGAGCGAACGAGAGCGACGGTCAGCCGAGCGCCGGTGGCGCAGCCAGATCCCGACGCGAAGCGTCCGCGACGTTTTACGACGCGATTTCGAACCGTTCTACCCGGCAGCCGGCGTCGGCCCAGGCGTCGAGCCCTCCCGCGAGCGGCCGCACCCTCTTGTATCCCCTCTCGATCAGCATGCGGGCCGCACGGGCCGCCGAGGCCTCGTTGGGTCAGGTGCAGTAGAGGACGATCTCCGTCTCGGGCGAGATGCCCGGCAGCGTCGCCTCGTTCCCGGACATCTCCAACGTTATGGCGCCCGGGATCCGGCGCGGATCGCGCTGGCGTTCCCCCGCTGCCCGCACGTCGACGACGACGGGAGCGGGAGGAGCCTTCTCGAAAAGGCCCCGGAGGTCTTCGACCGTGATCCGGGCCATCCGGAGCGCCTTGTAGAAGCGGCGGCGCTGAAGCCACTTGAAGAGGACGAACAGCACGAGCGCGGCCCCCAGCACGTAGAGAGCGCCGGTTCCGAGCGACTCCAGGAACGACAGCACGCGGTCGATGGCCCGGTGGAAGATGAATCCGAGCATCAGTCCGCCGCCGGCCCACAGGATCGTGCCGAGCGCGTCGTAGAACAGAAAGCCGGGAAGTTTCGCCCCCATTGCGCCGGCGAGAGGCGGCGCGACGGTCGAGAAGCCGGTAATGAATTTGGAGACGACGAGCGACGTCATCCCGAACCGTTCGAAGATCCCCTCGGTCTGCCGAACGCACGTGTCCGGCGAGAGCGAGACGCGGCAAAGCGTCTTCAGGACCCGGTTCCCGTACCGCCGCCCGAGCGCGTACCAGACGAGGTCCGCGCCGAGCGAAGCCACCAGAGCCGCCGCGAGCAACGCCGCCAACGACAGCCGGCCGTCCCGCGCGAGGGCGCCCGCAACGATCAGCGTGGGAAGCGCGGGAATCGGGATCCCGATCTGCTCGACGAGAACGTTGGCAAAGACGAGGGCCACGCCGTACTGGGCGACGTAGGCGACCAGCTTGCTCATGCAGCTTCGGGAACGCCGATAGGCCGGGACATCGAAGTCATTCTCCCTCTCCCCTATGCCTCGGAAGACGCCGCGGTTTCGCGCCGCGGCGACGCGGCGGCCGGCTCGTCCGTATCGAATCGAGGATGATGGAGGACATCCCGCACACGCCCGGCGGTTGAAGCACCTCCACGACGACGACCTCGTCCTCTACTCCGGCGGCGAGATCCGGACGGCGCCCGCGCAAGCGCACCTCCACGTGTGCCGGGGCTGCCGGGACCGGCTCCGGGCCCTGGAGCTCGACGTGGACCGCCTCTCGCTCTCCTCCGGCCGTGGCGAGGCTCCCACCGGCCCCGCGCCGGTTGCGTCGCTCGTCCCACGGAAACCCGCCTGGTGGCGGCGACTCCTCGACCGCCTCGTCCCGGCCGGGGACCGCCGGGGGGGCTGATCCCGTCCCGGTAACCGCTCCCTCCCGTCTCCGTCTAACCTCCGATGCCCGAATCGTTGCAGGCGGCCCCCGCCCTCGACCTAACCTTTCGTTGCGGCTACCGTCTCACGAAGCCGATGGGGGGAATCGACGTGGTCCCGGCCGAGGGGTCGGAGTCCGACTCCTTCCGGGCGCTGGTCGAGGAGCACAGCCCGATGGTGTTCCGGCTGGCGTTCCGGATGACCGGCAACGCCTCGGACGCCGAGGACGTGGTCCAGGAGACGTTTCTGAAGGCTCACCGGAGCCTCGGCGGGTTCGACGAGCGCGCCCGGTTCGGAACCTGGGTCTACCGGATCGCGGTCAACGCTGCGATCGACCTCATCCGCCGGCGCGGTCGGGGGACTGTCGCGCGCCCCGCGGGCGAGGACGACCCGCCGGTCGTCGAGACGCTCGCATCGAGGGATCCCCAGCCGGATCGGGTCGCGATGTCGGGCCAGATCCAGCGGGACGTCGCGGCCGCGCTGACGCAGCTTTCGGAACGGGAGCGCGCGGCATTCGTCCTCCGTCACCTGGAGGGAATGCCGATCGAGCAAATCTCGGAGGTTCTCAAGATCGGACCCAACGCCGTGAAGCAGACGGTCTTCCGGGCGGTCCAGAAACTGCGGCGCGAGCTGGCGCCGCTGGCAGGTGTGGCATGAAGCACGTTCCCGAGGCGGATCTGGCTTTCTACGCGACGGACGCGGACCTGCCGGACGACGTCCGGCGGCACCTCGCGGACTGTTCGACCTGCCGCGCGACCCGGGACTCGTTCCGGTCGACGATCGACCTGGTCGCCGGCGCGGAGCGGCTGCCGGAGCTCGCCGACTCGTACGGGCGCGAGGCGTGGGCTCGCGTCTCCGGACGCCTTTCGCAGAAGGCTTCCCCGACGTGGCCGGCGTTCTTCGCGCCCCGGCGTCTCGCGTTTGCCGGCGTCTTCGCGCTCGTCCTGGTGGCGACGTTTCTCGCCGGCCGTTTCTGGAAGGTCGAACAGCCGGCTCCCCTCTCCACCAACGTCCGCGAACGGATTCTCGTGGTCGCCCTGGGCGAGCACCTCGAACGCTCCCAGGCGGTGCTGATCGAGCTCGCGAACGCGCCGTCCGGCGCGACGGTGGACGTCTCGGACGAGCAGGCGCGGGCAACCGATCTCGTTACCGCGAACCGTCTCTATCGTCAAACCGCGAGCCAGTCGGGCGACCGCGCCGTCGCCTCCGTGCTGGAGGAGCTCGAGAGGGTCCTTCTGGACGTGGCGCACGGGCCCTCGCAGCTGTCACCCGAAGAGCTCGCCGCTCTGCGACAGCGCATCGAGGCGAAGGGCGTGCTCTTCAAGGTTCGGGTCATCGGATCGAACATGCGAGAACGCGGAGAGCTCTCCGCTCCCGGAGCCCGGGAAAGGAAAAGAACATGACCGTCAGATCTCTGGTTCCTCTCGTCCTGGTCGCCGCGCTGGGATTGCGCTCGAACGCGGTTCTCGGCACGGAGCCCGGCGAAGAGGGCAAGAAGGACGCATCGACGCAGGCCGAGAAGGTCTACAAGACCGGCACGAAGGCCCTGGACGACGAGCGGTGGAAGGAGGCTGAGACCGCGTTCAAGGAAGTCATCCGGCTTCACGGCGCCCGATCCGACGCCGCGACCTACTGGCTGGCGTACTCGCTCAACAAGCAGGAGCGCAAAGACGAGGCGCTCGCGCTCGTCCGCGCGTTCGGCTCGAAGTACCCGGGGAGCTCCTGGGGCAAGGAGGTCCGCGCGCTGGAACTCGAGATTCGCGGGGGCCGGGGGCGCGCGGCGAACCCCGACGCGGAAAGCGACGACGAGCTGAAGCTGATGGCAATCAACACTCTCGTCCACACCGACCCGGAACGGGCGATCCCTCTGCTCGAGAAGATCCTCCGCGGCAACGGCTCCGACGAGCTGAAGGAGCGGGCGCTCTTCGTCCTCGCGCAAAGCGAATCTCCCAAGGCGCGCCAGTTGATCGCGAGCGTGGCGAAAGGCAATGCGCACCCGGACCTTCAGGAGCAGGCCCTGCACTACCTGGGGGTTTTCGGGGGACAGGCGAACCGGCAGCTCCTCGCGGAGATCTATCGCGAGACCTCGAGCCAGGACGTCAAGGAGGAGATCCTCCACGCCTACATGGTCGCGGGCGACCGGGCGCGACTGCTCGAGGCCGCGCGGTCGGAGAAGTCCCCGGACCTGCGAGGCGAGGCCGCGCAGCAGCTCGGCGCCATGGGGGCGCGCGCCGAGCTCTGGCAGCTCTACAAGACCGAGAGCGTCCGCGATGTCAAGGAAGAGATCATGCAGGGCCTTTTCATCGCGGGCGACCTGGACCACATCCTGGAGCTCGCGCGAACCGAATCGGACCGGGAGCTCCGGGAGGAGGCGATCCAGAAGCTCGGGATCATGGGGATGAAAACGGCACCCGCGCTGCTGGAGATCTACCAGAACGAAAAGGACCTGGAACTCCGCATTGACGTCCTCCAGGCGTTCTTCGTCCAGGGCAATGCCCGCGCGCTGATCGACATCGCGAAGACCGAAAAAAACCGCGCGCTCAAGGAGGAGGCCGTCCAGAAGCTCTCCGTGATGGACAACAAGGAAGCAACCGAATATCTGCTGCAGATCCTGAAGGATTGAAGGAGGACCTCATGAAGATTCGAAACACGCGGCTCGGATTGGTCGCCCTTCTCTGGGTGGCCGCGCCGTTCGTCCCGCCCGCCGCGGCGCACTCCGGCCCGTCGGTGAACGTAACGGTGGACTCGGACCGCACCATCGAGCGGTGCGCCGACGTGCGGATCACGTACGACGAGCGCGACGCCGCGCGGGCCGAGGACTCCTTCGAGATCCCGGGCGGTGCGCCGTTCTCGGTCCGGCTCCCCGAGGACTCCGGCATCCGCGTCAACGGCGAGAAGCGGAGCGGATTCGGCGTCACCGTCTGCAAGGCAGCGCGCCGGCCGGACGCGCTGGACGGCATTCACGTGTCGCGGGACGGCTCCGGAGTTGCGTTCCGTGGACCCGCTCCCGGCGACTGGATGGTCTTCCTCATCGTGCGCGCTCCGCGCGACGCCACCCTCGACCTCGAGGCGAAGAACGGCCCGATCGGCGTGATCGGCGTCGCCGGAAAAGTCGCGGCACGAACGTCCAACGGACCGATCTCGCTCGTGGACTGCTCCGGACCACTCGACGCCACTGCGGTCAACGGACCGATCTCGCTCGACCGATGCAGCGGGACGGGGGACGCTCGCGCGGTCAATGGTCCGATCGACTTCTCCGGCAGCCGGGGCACCTACCGGCTCGATACGAAGAACGGCCCGATCTCGGTGGCCCTCGGAGGCGAGCGCTGGGAAGGGGGAAGCCTGGATGCGCACGCCGTGAACGGGCCTCTCAGCCTGAAGATCTCGAAGGACTACACCTCCGGAGTGCGGGTGGAGATGCTCGGCCACGGGCCGGTCGATTGCCCGTCCTCGATCTGCCGGGCCGCACGGAAAGCCTGGGATGACGACTCCCGCACGATCGAGTTCGGCGAGTCCGGCTCGGAGCCCGTCGTCCGCCTTTCCACTCAGAACGGCCCCGTCTCCGTCGCCCCCGCGAAGCAGTCGCCATGAAGTACGCGCTCGCGCTCCAGCTCCTCGCCGCCATCTCGGCTCCGCCGGCCGGCCTGCGCAACGCAAAGCTGACCTCCCGCGTCATCGGGCCCGGAGGCCTCGCCGCGGAGGTGCGGACGGCGGCCGCTGCGACGGGCCCCGCGTGGATCGGATATTCCGAACCCGTGATCGACGGTCCCCGGCAGATGTGCTGCTTCGACTCGGGATTCCTGCGCGGCCACGCCAGAGCCTGTTGCTCCGGATGCCGGCTGGAGGAAGAGGACATCTCCTTCTCCTTCGGCCAGGATCCCGCGCCCACGGTCTCGCTCGAGTCACCGCCCCGGTTCCGGGTCCTCCTCCGGGTCGGAAAGGACGGCGTGGAAAAAGTGCGGGCCCTGTCGGAGGACTGCGCGCTCGACGCGGGAGGTCTCCCGTTCCTCTGGCTGACGGGCGTGGGCGCCCGGGAGAGCATCGAGTTCCTCGCGACTCTGCCCGGGGGCCCCGCGGGTCACGGCGGCGAGGATCATGTCGGATCGATGCTTGCGGCGATCGCACTGCACGCCGACCCGGCAGCGGACGCGGCCCTCGAAAAGCGGACGGCGCGGGGACAGCCTTTCGAACTTCGCAAGCAGGCTGCGTTCTGGCTGGCGAGCGAGCGCGGCCGGAGGGGCTTCGAAATCATCCGCAATCTCCTCTCCGACCCGGACCCGGATTTCCGGCAGCACCTCATGTTCTGCCTGTCCGAGAGTTCCGTGCCCGAGGCCGAGTCGACG
>JBKPMI010000509.1:0-5511 GCA_046732075.1 Acidobacteriota bacterium
GCCCGGGGAAGGGTCCGCTGGTCGGCCGGACCGTGACGGTCAGGAGCTTGACGCCGTATGTCGCCGGCGAAAGGACGCGCGTCGTCAGATCCCCCTGGAACTGCTCGACGGTGTAGGTACGGGTGTACGGGAAGAGGAACCAGCCGACGCCGGGCGAGGTGGAGGCGGTCGAGGTCGCCCCGCTCGAGGGCTTGTACCACTTCGGGAGGTCGTTGTTGCAGACGGAATTCACGATCACGACGGAGCCGGTGCCGGTCGAAGTGGTGCCCGTCGGCCCCGTGGCGTTGGCGTTCGCCGGAACCGCCAGGCGCGGGTCGGTCGACGGGAAGCCGATGAGCTCCTCCATCTTTTCGCGGGCCAGCGTGTTGGCGTTCGTCAACTGGTTCGACGACGCGTTCGTGCGGACGGCGCCGGTGAAGAGCGGTGCCATCGCGAGAAGCCCGAATCCGAGGATCGTCATCGCGATCGGAACCTCGATGAGCGTCACTCCGCGCTGGTGTTGCACGTCCGGGCGCTGCGGCCGGCGCCTCCGGCCGGGCCATTGGATCTTTTTCATAGCGGTCCTCAGCTCCACGACCAGCCGCTCGGGACGTAGCCCCGGCCCTGGACGAACTTGTCGATGCGGAATTTTCCGGAGACGTTGGTCTCGACGGTGACCCGGAAGAAGTTCAACCCGAGCGAGTCGGCGAAGTAGATTCCGCGGCCGCCGGAAGCGGTGGGAAGACCGCACCCGGTGTCCTGGGGAGGAAGGATTCCGCCGTTCGGCAGGAAGACGATCCGATCGACGACGGTGGCGTCGCCGGCATACTTGTCGAACGCGGCGGCGGCCCCGAGATCGTTCGCGGTTCCTCCCGACTTCCAGAGGGCGATTCCGGCAGGAACCACGAATTCTCCGAGCGTGGGCTCGTCGGTGCCCGGAGACGTCGCGAACGTCCCGGTGTCCTGGAGGAAGTTGCCCGCGGCGGCCCGCTCGTCCGCCGGAAGGGGAGAAGTCGTGTCGTTCGCGCGATCCTGGAAGGTCCGAAGACGGATCATCTTCTCGGGAGTCAGGGCGATCTCGACGACCACGTTCGCTCCACGTTTGACCGCCTGGAGGCGGGCCGTCGCGAGCACCTGACGGATCGAGGAGAAAGCGCCGAGGTTCCGGGAGTGGCGAATCAGCTTGCCGGCCGCGGGAATCGCCAGCATGCAGACGAGGCCGATCAGGGCAAAGACGATCAGGGCCTCGGCAAGCGAGTAGCCGGCCTCGGATCCCCGCCGCGGCGTCGAGTCGCTTTCGGAGGCGTAACCCACCGGCTTGCCGTCCTTTCCTCGTTGTTCTACGACTTTGGTCGTAGCTCTCTTCAGCAATCCGGGTGCCCGGCGGGGTCGACACGGAAGTGGTTCGCAGGACAGGACTTAGGCGTTTCGGAGGTTGCCTGAGGTCGTCGATTTGTCGGTTTCCGAGTCGTCAGATGACAAAAAGAACGATCGGCAGGGGTTCGGCACGGGTTCGGCGGCGGGGCGGAAGCCGGAGGCTACCGGGAGCGGTCGTGCGGTCGAGTGTCCCGCCGTTTCGATCTCCGGGCGACCACGATCACCCGATCGGCGCCCGGGGTGAATGGGCGACCGTCGAAGGCTCCCCAGATCGCCTCGACAGCCAGCCCGCAGGATCGGAACAGTCCCCGGACCCGGCCGGGATCCCACGCGCGCGCCACGAAGGACGCTTCGACCCGCGTTCCCTCTTCCTGCCCCCGGCGGTCGCGATAGCGGTAGCGGGCGCGCCAGATCTGCGTGGCGCCGATCGGCCGCCAGGTCTCCGAGATCGACAGAGAGCCGCCGGCATGGCGGATCCGACGGGGGGGAGGAGCGAAAACCCGGCCCCGACGGTAGAGACCGTCGAGGACGAAGCGGCCCCGCGGAGAGAGCTGCCTCGCGACCGCCCGAAGCGCTCGCCGCCGGTCCGCCGCGGAGGTCAGGTGAGAAAACGGATCATCCGCCGCGATGATCAGGTCGAAGGCGCCGGAGAAGTGGACCCGGCGCATGTCGCCCGCCACGAAGCGGGCGCGGGAGCCCGGTTTTCGGAGCGACCACGCTCTCGCGAGCATCTCGATCGAGACGTCGATCCCGATCGCCGGAGCGTCGCGCGCGACCGCGCCCGTGATCCGCCCCAGGCCCGCTCCGAGGTCCAGAACCCGCGTCGGCCGCCAGCGCCGCACGAGGCTTCGCCAGAACCCGATGTCGCGGCGAGCGGCCGACTCGATCTCGTAAAACGGCAGGATCTTGCCGTAGTAGTCCGAAACGTCGCCGACCACGTCGCGCCCGGGCATATCTGCCCGGTGTATACCAGCACCGTGGCCCGGTTCGTCTTCGTCACCGGTACCCCCGCCGGCGTGCCGGACGGGAGCGGCACTTTCGTCGGAATCTCCGTCCTGCGGGACGCTCTGACGGCGCTCGGACACCGGGTCGAGACGGTCGCCCCCGCTCCGGGCCGCGGAGCGGTGTCGCTTCCGGGTCGGGTTCTCTTCAACCTGCACGCGCGGAAGGCGGCTCGAAGCCTCCGGCCCGGGGCGGAGCTTTTCGTCGAATTCGACCTCGACGGATTTCTCGCTGCACCGCGCGGCGTCCGCCGGGTGGCCGCCATCAAGGGGGTGCTCGCCGACGAGGCGCGATTCGAGCGCGGACTCGCCCGCGTCCGTCTCACGATCGAATCGCTCCTGGAAGGGTTTCACGTCCGGGGCGTGGACCGGGTTCTGGCGACCAGCGCCCACTCGGCGGCGTGTATCTCCGAGAGCTATCGGGTTCCCGCACAACGGATCTCGGTGGTGCCGGAGCCGATTGACCTGGATCGCTGGAGGAGGGCGCTGAACGCGGCCCCGGAGCGGACGCGGGAGGGAAGGACGGTCCTCTGCGTCGCGCACCTGTACCCGAGGAAAGACGTCGCGACGCTCCTCGCCGCGATGTCTCGGCTCCCGAAGGAAACCGTCGTGCGGGTGGTGGGAACCGGCCCGGAGCTCGAGCGTCTCCGGCGCCAGGCGGATGACCTCGCTCTCGGCGGGCGCGCGGAGTTCCTCGGCCACGTCCCCTTCGATCGCCTGGCGGCGGAGTATCGGCGCGCCGACGTCTTCTGCCTTCCGTCGCGGCAGGAAGGGTTCGGGATCGTGTTCCTCGAGGCGATGGCGGCGGGCCTGCCGATCGTCGCCGTGCGGGCAGCAGCCGTCCCGGAGGTCGTCCTGGACGGCGTCTGCGGAATCCTCGTCCCGCCCGGCAGTCCGGAGGCGCTCGCGGGCGCCCTCGGCGATCTGCTCTCCAACGCGGGGAAGCGGCACCAGATGGGGGAGGCGGGACGCCAGCGGGTTTCGATCTACGACGCACCGCTCGTCGCCGCGCGATTCCTCGAGGCCGTGGGGCTGGCGGCCGCAGCCGGACGCGAGCCGGCGGGCCAGGACATCGCGGTCTCGTTCGAACGGCAGAAGGACGGCGCGGAGACGGAGGGGTGAGGGGTCGGATTCGGTACCTGATCTATGCGCTCGCCGCGTATGCGCTCTACCGGCTCTGGCCGGCGCGCAGTTTCGTGTGGTGGACGCTTCTGGCGTCCGCCCTCCTGACCCTGTGGACCGCCGCCATGCTGAAGACGGCGGTCAAGCGCCGGGGCGCCGGGGATCTGGCCGCCGCCCTGAACCCGCGTCTGTCGGTGCCGGGATCAGCGCAGGGACCGACGCGGGTCGTTCGCTACTGGCTCCGGTGGAACGTAGCGCTGTGCGCCGTGACTGTGGCTCTGTCGGTGTGGGCGATCGCCGTGTCCCGTTGAGCTTTCCGTGGTATCCCGGACCCGTTGCCGGAATATGATCCTCGCCCAAGACCCGCACGCTCACCACGACGCGCGGGAAAAGAGCAGGAGCGAAAATGCTCCAGTCGAAACCGGTTCAGAAGCTCCCGGTTTTCATCGCATGCGTCCTCTCTCTGCTGGCGGCGCCACGGCTGAACGCTTCGAACGCGCCGGAATCGGCTTCTCCGGCAGTCACGCCGGGCGCGCACGTTCCCCCGGGCAGGTCGAAGAAACCGCCGCGCTCGACTCCGCCGCCCCCCACTCCCACAGCGGCCGCCCCCGCCGGAACCGCGATCGCGGCTCCGACACCCGCGACGCCGGCTGTCCCTCCGGCTCCGGCTCCCGCCGCGCCCGCGGCTCCGGCGGCCCCTGCGATGTCGTACTCGTCGATGGGCGTTCCGGCGACAGACGTCGGGGTCGGCGCGGACGGCACGACGTGGAGGCTCGGCACGGACGCGGGGCCTGGCGGGTTCAACATCTATCGCCGCTCCGGCGGTAACTGGCAACAGGTTCCGGGTTCGGCCGTGCGGATCGCGGTCGATCCCCGGGGCGTTCCGTGGATCGTGAACAACACGCGCACGATCTTCCGCTGGAATGGGACGGCCTGGGACACGATGCCCGGCGAGGCGATCGACGTCGGGATCGGCGCGGACGGGACGGTCTGGGTCCTCGGCGGGGACGACGCGGCGTGGCGCTGGAACGGGAGCGGCTGGACGTCGTTCGGCGGCGGGGCCAAATCGATCGCGGTCGGTCCGGACGGGAATCCCTGGGTCGTCAACGGCGCGGGCGATATCTGGCGCCACGACGGAAAGAACTGGATCCTGCTCCCCGGGAAGGCCGTGGACATCGCGGTCGACGCCGCGGGCTCGGTGTTCGTCGTCGGCGGCGCGGCCGGGCCGGGAGGCTTTCGGGTTCATCGTTGGGCGGGAACGAACTGGACCTTCGACGGAAACCTCGCCGGGGTTCGGATCGCCGCCGGTCCGAAGGACGTGGTGGTCGTCGCGCAGGACGCCTCCGCGGGATCCATGCTCCAGGCAAGAGTGCCGGAGGGGACCGTCATCATGCCGCCGATGGTGGGAGTGATCGCCGTCGCGCCGCCGGCGTCGGTCGTCCCCTCTGCCTCGGCCCCGCCACCCGCACCGGCTCCAACCCTGCCGCCCCTCGTCAATCCGGGCCCCATCGTGATCACCATGCCGGGGCCGGTGGGTCCCAACACCACGGTGGTTCCCAACGTGCCGCCAGGATCCGGAAGCACGACCTCCGGGAGCCTGCAGGTCGGCACCGGCGCGGGGTCGACGGTCGTCCCACCCAGCGAGCCGCTCCTCGTCAGCGGCCTCTACAAGACGCAGATCGTCCCGGGATCTCTCCTCTGCAGCGACGGCGGCGACGTCAACAACAACCGCTGCGGCTTCGTCAAGGCAATCGACCTCGGGTCGTTCACGCCCAAGGCCCCCACCGATTGCCCCTCCGGCTCGTTCTTCGACGGCTTCTTCGGCGGCTCCTGCTGGAGCTGCGGCGACTGGACTCGGACCGGCAAACCGATCGATACCGACGAGGCGTGCGCGGGCAACGTGTACGTCAAGGCCACGCGCCTGCGGGCTCAGGCGTTCGCGTGGGACTGCCCGACGGATTCGATCTGGGACGGCTACGACGGAGGCGCCTGCTACACCTGCCCGTCCGGCTACGAACGGTCGTCCGAGCAC
>JBKPMI010000510.1:0-3595 GCA_046732075.1 Acidobacteriota bacterium
CGTCAGCAGACAGTCGGCGAGCCGGGCGCCAACGGCGCGCGTGATGGCACGGAGCGTCATCGCTCGATCCCGATATGCAACCATTTGGTTGCATTTCGCAGGGCCGTGGCCTCGGCGGCCTCGGGCGAGCTCCCCCGCGCCGGCACCTCCGCGTAGATGATCATCAGCTCCTCCCGCCGGTTCTTCTCCGGCACGTGGACCAGGCGGACGCGAGTCATGGCTTCCGGAATGTGATACCCGTGTTTATCGAGCAGCGAGTAGACCGCGGCGCGGTCCGAGTCCGGCTCCGGCGGCGCGTCCCACTTCCGGACGTTGCGCCGGAACGGAGCGCCGTCGACCATCACCGCCGTGTCCGGGGAGTAGTCGTAGCCCTTCCCGATGCCTGGCAGCAGTCTTTCGAACTGGATCCAGACGAGCCGACGCACGGCGCCGTCCGGCGCGTCGACGAAGAGGTGCTGCTCCGCGTCCGCGACCTTTTTGAGGACGAACCGCTGGCCGCCGGCATATCTGAGGCTCTCGTCGTCGATCCGCAGCTCCTGAATCGGGCCGACGCCGGCCGGAACGATCGAGCCCACGGGGCGATGGGTCATCGGCATGATCGCCGTGTGCGTGCGCGACGCGACGGCGGCGGTCGCGCCGGGGAGCGACGACGCGATCGCGAAGCCGAGGACGAGACCGACCGCCGACCGGGATTTCCGCATCGGTGAGTTCGGTGACGGGTGCAGGGCCGCAGGCCCTGTCCCCGTGACTACCCTGGGCATTTCAACTTCCGCATACGATGCGCGTATTCAACAGGGAGGGAGTTCCCATGAAAAGAACAATCCTGCTCCTCGTCCTCGGGCTGGCCGCGCTCGCCCCGACGCTCTCGGCCGAGACCGCGGAGCAGAGGAAGGCGGTCGCAAAGCGCGTCTTCGACGAGATCTTCAACCAGGGCAAGTTCGACGTCGCCAACGAAATCTACGCAAAAGACTTCGTCAACCACGGCGTCACGCAGGACGTCGGCTTGAAAGAGGACCAGGAGGCCGCGCGCGGCTGGCGCTCCGCGTTCCCCGACCTGCACACGAAGGTCGACAAGATGCTCGTCGACGGCGAGTTCGTGACGGTCCTCTGGAGCGGCGGCGGAACGAACACGGGCGAGGGCAACGGCCTTCCGGCGACCGGGAAGAAGCTTGCGGGGCGCGGAATCACGATCTGGCGCATTTCCGGCGGAAAGATCCGCGAGGAGTGGAGCGAGTTCGATCAGCTCCGTATCCTCCAGCAGCTGGGCCTGATGCCGCTGCCGCAGTAAGGCGCGACAGCTCCCCTGCCGGCGGGCAACGGGTCAGGCGGTCTTGTTCGTTCGTTTCTCGCTGTCCAGCGTCGCCATCTGGCCGGCGTCGTAGCGGTCCCCCGCAGCGGCACCTGGCGGGACCGCCCTTTCGAGCCGCGCGACGTCCTCCGGCGTCAGCGTGACGTCGAGCGCGCCGAGGGCTTCCGTCAGCCGGTCGCGCCGCCGGGCTCCGACCAGCGCGACGACGTCGTTCCCTCGGGAGAGGACCCACGCGATCGCGACCTGCGCGACCGACGCCCTCTTCGCGTCCGCGATCGCCCGCATCGCCTCGACGAGCTCCAGGTTGCGGGCGAGGTTCTCGCCCTGGAAGCGCGGAAGGAAGTTGCGGAAGTCGCCCTTCTGGCCGACGCGCTCGGCCGACCAGTGGCCGCTCAACAGCCCGCGCGACAGAACGCCGTACGCCGTGAGACCGACGCCGAGCGCCCGGATCGCCGGAAGGATCTCGGATTCGATCCGGCGCGAGATCAGCGAATACTCGATCTGGAGGTCCGAGATCGGATGGACGGAGTGCGCCTTCTTGAGCGTGTCGGCGCCGACTTCGGAGAGCCCCACGTATCGGACGTGCCCCGCCTGGATCATTTCCGCGATCGCGCCGACGGTCTCCTCGATTGGGACGGCGGGATTGAACCGGCCCGGGCGGTAGATGTCGATGTAGTCGGTCCCGAGGCGGCGCAGGGAGTAGGCGAGAAAGGTCTTGACGGCGGCGGGACTCGCATCGAATCCGATCCACGCTCCCCGGGGATCGCGCAGGGCTCCGAACTTGACGCTCAACACGGCGCTCTCGCGCTTGCGGCCGCGGAGCGCGTCCCGGAGGAGCAGCTCGTTGTGGCCCATGCCGTAGTAGTCGCCGGTGTCGAGGAGCGTAATCCCCGCCTCGAGCGCGGCATGGATCGTGGCGATGCTCTCTTTTTCGTCAGCCGGACCGTAAAAGTCGGACATGCCCATGCAGCCGAGACCCAGAGCGGAGACGCGGGGGCCGTGCGACCCGAGGGAGCGGGTGGTCATCATCCCGTCCTCCCCTCGCCCGGATAGACTTCGATTGGCTTCATCGATTGCTCCTCTGATCGAACCCGGTTCCGATCCTAGAACAGGAGGGACACCCCGATGCCGCTCTCGATCAGCCAGGTCGACGCGTTCACGTCCCGTCCTTTCGCCGGCAACCCCGCCGGAGTCTGCGTGCTCCCGGACGACCGCGACGACGCGTGGATGCGCAACGTCGCGTCGGAGATGAACGTCGCCGAGACCGCGTTCTTGCGGAAGCAGGCGGACGGCTGGGGCCTGCGCTGGTTTTCGCCGGCGGTCGAGATCGACCTCTGCGGCCACGCGACGCTCGCGAGCGCCCACGTCCTCTGGGAGACGAACCAGCTACCGGCCGGCGAGACCGTGCGCTTCCACACGCGGAGCGGTCTCCTGACCGCGGTCCGGAAGGGCGACTGGATCGAGCTCGACTTCCCCGCCACGCCGGACGATCCGGTCGACGCGCCGTCCGGGCTGATCGAGTCTCTCGGCGCGTCGCCGCGCTACGTCGGGCGGAGCCGCTTCGACTACCTCGTCGAGCTGGAGAGCGAGGAGACCGTCCGCGGGCTCCAGCCCGACCTCGCGCGGATGAAGGCCCTGGGCGGCCGCGGCGTCATCGTCACGAGCCGCTCGTCCGATCCGGACTGGGACTTCGTGTCGCGTTTCTTCGCGCCCGCAGCCGGGATCGACGAGGATCCCGTCACGGGCTCCGCGCACTGCTGCCTGGCGCCGTACTGGAGCCGCATCCTCGGCAAGACGTCGTTCCGCGCGCGGCAGATCTCGCCGCGCGGCGGGGAGCTGAAGATCGAGCTGGCCGGCGACCGCGTGCGGCTGGCCGGCCAGGCCGTCACCGTCCTGCGGGCGGAATTGCTCGCCTGATCGCCGCTGGCTGAATGTGGAAGTGGCCCGGAGTGTCCCGAAGTGGATCCGTAGAGACCGGACTCCGGCCTGCGGAGAGAGCGACCTGGTATGCGTAAAACAGGGTGCGCCCGCGTGGATCGACGATCTCACTCGCGGTGCCGCCGGGATAGCGCATCATGACGGGATGGCGGTGCCGTACCGCGTCGGGAAAGAACACGAACGCGAGATCCCGTCCGGCGGCTGGTGGCGGCGGCGGACTCGTATCCGGGTTTAGCCACAGCGCCCATTGCTGGTCTGCGCCGAGATTGTGGGCAGTGGCCGCGTCATAAGGCTGCGAGGTCGGTCCGACCATGATCACGAGGCACCTCGGACCGATTCCCGCCTGCC